>CAIPGD010000449.1 GCA_903864485.1 uncultured bacterium
AGCTATGTGCGCGACGAGCCCGTTGATACGGCCGTCATCACGGTGCCCGCGATGTTTCGCCAGAATCAGCTCGATGCAACCCAGCGGGCTGCCGAGATGGCGGGCTTTGCTTATGTGGAACTCTTGCAGGAACCGATTGCGGCGTCGATCGCCTACGGGATTCAGGCCGGAGCCATCGACGGACACTGGCTCGTTTTTGACTTCGGTGGCGGGACCTTTGATGCCGCCTTGATGCGCGTTGAAGAAGGTGTGATGCGCGTGGTGGATACCGAAGGTGATAACCACCTCGGGGGCAAGAACCTCGATCAGGCGATCGTAGAAGAGCTGCTGTTGCCAGCGCTTGCGGCCGATTCTCAGCTGGCATTGACGCAGACCCTGGCTGATCCGGAACGCAGGCGCCTGCTCTCAGGCGCCCTCAAGCGGCATGCGGAACGCGCGAAAATTCAGTTGTCGACTCGCGAGAGCGTGCTGATTGAGATCGAAGATCTTGGGGACGATGATGACGGCGAGGAGATCATTGCCGAAATCAATTTGCTGTTGAGCGATTGGGAGCGCGTGGCGCGACCGATCTTTCAACGATCAATCGACTTGTGCCGTGCACTGTTGGCCCGGAATGGGTTGAGTGGCGAGAGCCTGCGAACCCTCATACCCGTGGGGGGGCCGACACTTTCCCAGACCTTGCGCCGGATGCTGCGCGAACAACTCACTGAGCGACTCGATACGCGGGTTGATCCGATGACCGCAGTGGCGCGTGGGGCCGCAATTTTCGCGTCGACCCGACAGGTCCCGCGCGCGATGCAACGGCGTGATACGAGTAAAGCGCAGCTCACCCTGCGCCATCCCGACAGCACGGTGGAAACGGAAGTCACCGTCGGCGTGCGGGTGGACCGCGAGTTGTCGACCGGAGTCCTTCCGGAGTCGCTTTCGATCGAACTGGTTCGCGCTGACCGTGGATGGACCAGCGGGCGCTTGGCCCTTGAAGATGACGTGGCTGTGTTGACGGCGGCTCTTGAGCCCGGTGTGCAGAATCGCTTCGAAGTCACCTTGACCGATTCGCAGGGTAATTCTCTCGATGCCGAGCCGGCTGAATTCTCGATTTTGCAGGGGCTGCGGATTGCCCACGCCACGCTGCCGTATCACATTGGGGTGGACGTTGTCGATTTGGCCAGTGGTCAGCAGGGGGTCTACCCGATCGCTGGGCTCGAAAAGAATCGTTCCTTGCCGGCCCGCGGTAAAGGCACCTACCGGACCGCTAAAGCTATTCGGGCGGGTGAAGTTGACGATCGGATCTGCATCGAATTTGTCGAAATGGCTTATGAAGCGATCGGCTCGAAGGCAAGCTTGAATCAACCGCTGGGCTCGATCACCCTGACTGGAAAAGACCTGACGACGACGCTTCCAGAAGGTAGCGCAGTCGAAATCACCCTGAAGGTCGATGCGTCGCGGCGGATTACCGCGACGGTATTTTTCCCTGCTGTGGATGAGCAGATCGATCGGGCAATGGAGCCCAATCTGCAATCTGAGGATCACAGCCGCTTGCGTGCCGATCTGACCGAAGCGCGTTCGGTGGTCGCTCGTGTTCGCGATATCGCCTCACCTGAGACCTTGATTCGACTCGAGGTCGAATTCGACGCACTCGAAAAGCTGATGGTTGCCGATGAGGCGGACCTGGATCGTTTGCTTGAGGTGCGCGAACGGCTCCGCTCGGCGATGGTCGAGCTGGATGCGTCGGACCGATCGGCCGATTGGTTGCGCGCTGAAAAACGTCTCGAAGCGGCAATGGCTTCCTTGACCGTGACGGTGCGACGTCTGCAATCGACTGCGGTGCAGCCGGTCATTGACGAATTTCATCAGCGCATTGCGGCCTTGCGGACCCTCAAGGACCCGCGGATTGCCCGCGCGATGACCGACGAGATTCGGGCTCACGTCTTTACGTTGGTTCGCGAGGATATCGGTCTCTGGGCGTCCTACATCGCCGGATTTGAGCGGGATTTCGACAGCCGGGCCTGGACCGACCGAACCGAAGCGCGCACCTTGCTAGACGAGGCGCTGAAGCGGATGGCGGGGAAACCCGACCGCGCCGAACTGGAGCGGATGGTGATTGCGATGTTTGCGCTTTTGCCGCGCGAGGACCGGCTCAGCGCGCGTCAGGTCAGCGACGAGGTGTTGCGCCAGTAAGGTCGAGCCAGGCCTTGAGGCGCGCGGGGGCATCGGCGACGGCTCCAGCCCCCCAGGTCTCTGGCGGCTCTGAGGCGTCATAAAACCCCCAGCCTGCTGCAATTGAGAACATTCCCGCGGCATCGCTGGCTTGAATGTCGCGTCGATCGTCGCCGACGTAGACACACCGATTCGGCGTGACCTGGGCCAGGTGCGCGGCGTGGAGTAGCGGCGCAGGATGCGGTTTGGCATGCGGGGTCGTATCTCCGCCCACCGCGGTCGCACTGCGTGCGCTAAGTCCAAGACCGGCAAGGACTGGAATCACCAGGCGCTCGGCCTTGTTGCTGACCACCCCCCATTGGATTCCTGCTGCCTCGAGCGCCTCGAGAACCTCCCCCATGCCGTCGAAAAGCCGCGTGTGAATGACCAGGCCTTGCTCATAACGCTCGAGAAATTCGACTCGCATCGCCTCATAGCCCTCGTCCTCTGGCTGCAGTCCAAAGGCCAGGCCGATCAGCCCGCGCGCCCCGCGAGAAACAAATGGCCGCAGGTCCGATACCGGCAGGGCGGCGAGGCCGCGCGCTTCCCGCATGGCATTGACCGGGGCGGAGAGATCTTCGGCGGTGTCGGCAAGGGTGCCGTCAAGATCGAAAAAAACCGCCTCTGGGATGAAAGGCGACGACGGATTCATGGGGCGGGTTTGCGCAATGCAACCAGGTAATTCACGGAGACATCATTGGGATGCAGCGCATAGACCTGACTCAGCGGGTTGTAGGTCAGACCTTTCATCTCGAC
>CAIPGD010000450.1 GCA_903864485.1 uncultured bacterium
ACGCACCACCTGCATACCACTGCGCTCGCTCACCGCCCGTTCAATATAGACGATCTCGTCTCCCCGCCTGACCGACAGATTGACCGGCTGACCAGTACCCCGGTGCAACTCCCGCATCGGATGGAGTGCCGCGTCGCGCACACTCAGGCGTGCCTTGACCAGGTTGCCCAATTCAAGCAACCGCAGCCCAAGTTGGTAGGTGCCGGGTTCGACCCGTTCAACGTATCGCGCTAGGACCAGGTCGTTGAGAATTCGGTGCGCGGTCGAGGGATGCAGACCCGTTCGCCCCGAGAGATCCTTGATGCTTGCCGGGTCACTCTCAAGCGCGAGCGCGTCGAGTAGGGCAACCATTCGATCGAGTACCTGGATGGCGCCACGGGTGCTGGGGGGGTCAGAGTCAGAAATGCTGCGCTGCGTCATCCTGCCGATTTTGCACGATTTCTAGATCGCCGTGTCGGCCAATGCGACGCGGCGACCCCTTTGAGACGGCTTCCGCAGGTCATAGCCTGCGGGATTGTCAGGCCTGGAGGTTGACGAGGGCGCTCTGGTAGTAGCCCACGGATCGCGCGATGCGCAAGGTCTCTTCGGGCGGGATCTGGCGGATGACGTCCCCAGACTCTGAATCCCGAACGGTGATGACCTGCTTGTTGGCGTCCTTGTCAAAGCTGTGGTCCAGCTCAAAACGACGCCCCAGGCGCTGCAAAAAGTCCTGGATGCGACGAGTTGCCGCCTCAAGCGTCGGGCGCAAGGAGGCCTTGATGTCCGCGGCGTCTTTCGCTTGACGCTGGGTGTCGGCAACTTTGACGTCTGGCTTGAGTTCGGGCCGGGCAACCGCACCGCCCGTGGCCTGCGCGACTTGATCCGCATCTTTATTGGCCTGTACCGCGTCGGCCAAAAGCCGGTAGGTCTCCTGGCCCCGATCGCGGGCCGAGTTTCGGGCCGCACCACCCGCTTGTGTGGCGGTACGTTCAATCCCCACCGGGGCGGTGGTTGGACGTGTGGGCTGAATTCGATCGGACATGTTTGAAAAACTCCACTACATGGGTTGATTTATTATCATTTTTTTTAAAGCGCCGCAAGTGGCCCGGGCTCGCCAGCCATCAGCCACAAAATCCACCCGTTAGATGGAATCAAACGACTCGCGGTTCGATGGTGAGCGTGAGCCCGAAAAGCTTGCAGATATCGCGCTGAATTTCCTCCGCTAATCGTCTGATTTGCGGGCCACTGGCGCCGCCATGGTTGACCAGCACGAGTGCATGGTCGGTATGAACGCCGGCGTCGCCCTGACGCCTGCCTTTCCAACCGGCGCGTTCAATCAGCCAGGCGGCGGGGAGTTTCATCGTCGGGCCATGTTGACCGGATGGATCGGTGGATACGACCGGATAGGCCGGAAGTCCAGGGAACCGTGCCTGCAACTCGAGCGCTCTCTCGCGACCAATGATTGGGTTGGCAAAAAAGCTTCCCGCATTACCAAGTCTGGCCGGGTCGGGCAGTCGACGCGTGCGGATCGCAATCACGGCTTCGGCAACCTCCTGCGGGCGGATCTCTTGTGTTGATGAGGCTAGCCCCTTAGCTTGCCGAATGGTGTCGACCTGCGCGCGAAGATCGCCGTAGTTGAGTTGCAGCTTGCTGTCGCCGTGCACGTGATGTCTTAGACGTAAGGTGA
>CAIPGD010000451.1 GCA_903864485.1 uncultured bacterium
AGCGCACTGGTCTCGTTCGGTACGATTTCTGGGCGTAATCCAACCGCCTTTGGTGCTAACGAAAAGGCGGCAAGGGATCTTGGAATTTCGCAGAACGATGCAGTACTTCTGCAGAATATCGCTGCTGAGACCTTGGTAGCATCGGGCGTTGCCTTACGTTAAGGTTTTTCAACATCGCCTCCTCCCCGCGCGCTTGACATCGTCACAGGAAGACCAGAATGACTACATTGGCTGGAAAGATTGCGATCGTTACCGGCGCGGGCGGCGGGTTTGGTGAGGGAATCGCTCGCGCCTATGTAGACGCGGGTGCCCGAGTCATCGTCGCGGACATCAAGGCCGATGCGGCGCACCGCGTTGCCCATGAACTGGGTACCGCTGCGTCCGCGTTTACCGTTGATGTCACCAACAAGGCTCAGATCGAGGCGCTCGTAAGGCATTGCGTCGATACCTTTGGACCTCCCGACATTGTCGTCAATAACGCTGGAACGACTCACAAAAACCGCCCGATGCTGGAGGTCGATGAGGCGACGTTCGATCGCGTCTTTGCGGTCAATGTGAAATCGATTTATCACATGACTCAGGCGGTGCTCCCGTTGCTGCGCCAACAGGGCGGCGGCGTTATTCTGAATGTTGGATCGACTGCTGGAATTCGGCCGCGTCCGGGCCTGACCTGGTACAACGCCTCGAAAGGGGCGGTGAATCTGCTCTCCAAGTCGATGGCGGTTGAACTTGGCCCCGAGAACATCCGCGTCAATGCGATCTGCCCAGTCATGGGCGCCACCGGACTGCTTGAGGACTTTATGGGAGTGCCCGACACCCCCGAGAACCGCGCTCGATTTACGGGCACGATTCCATTAGGTCGGCTCTCAACCGCTGACGATATCGCTACCGTTGCCGTGTTTTTGGCCAGCGACGCGGCGGCGTTTCTCACCGGCATCGAATTCCCGGTTGATGGTGGCCGGACGATCTGATCAAGCTGGTTTGAATTCGTTTCGGATCGCGTCACCATTCTGGTTCACAGCAGGCACCGGACGATAGCTCGACGGATCCCACTCGGTAATCCAGGGTAGTGCAGCGACCTCCACCGTTTTTTCACCAACCGGCATGGGTCGGGTCCGAAGCTGTGGGTGCTCGATCAGATCCTGGACGCCGTTGACGTTGCCGTAGGCGGTTTGGGCGGCCGCTAGACGTTCGATGATCACCGCGCTCGGGAGCGACGCAAACACCGCTGCAACGCGACCATCGACAACCGCCCGATTGTTAACCCGGAGGGCATTGGTCTTGCAGCGCTCGTCCTGCGCGAACGAAGGATCGAGCAAGACTTCTCTGCAGAAGTCGACCCACTCGCGCTCATTCTGGATGGAAATCAAAATGTCGCGCCCGTCTGCGCAGGTGAAACCGCCGTAGGGCGCAATCGTCGGGTGTTTCAGGCCCACACGAGCCGGCGCTTTGCCGCCATAGCGTGCCTGCAGGTAGGGCACACTCATCAGTTCTGCGGCAGAATCAAACAACGAGACCTGAACCCCCGAACCGTGCCCCGTTTGGGCGCGCATCATGAGGGCTTGCTGGATGCCAATCAGCGCATTCAGACCAGCGCTGATATCGCAAATTGAGACACCGATCCGGCCCCATTCACCGGGCGCGCCATTGACTGCGACGAGCCCGCTTTCCGCTTGCACCAACAGGTCATAGGCTTTCATCCGGGTCAGTGGCCCGCGATCTCCATACCCGCTGATATCGCAGGTGATCAGGCGTGGATAGCGCTCGCGTAAGAGGTTTGAGCCAATCCCCAGTCGATCGGTGGCGCCGGGTGCGAGGTTCTGAATAAACACATCGGCTTGCGCCAGCATGTGACCCAGCACTTCGAAATCGTCCTTGTTCTTGAGGTCGAGTGCGATCGATTCTTTGCCGCGGTTGATCCAGACAAAGTAGGAGGATTCGCCATGTGCGGCCTTGTCATAACCGCGGGCAAAATCGCCCTCGGGTCGCTCGATCTTGATGACCCGCGCCCCTGCATCGGCTAATCGACTGCTGCAGTAGGGTGCGGCAACCGCCTGTTCGAGAGCCACCACGAGCAGGCCTGCCAGCGGGCCTTGGGGCTGTCGGTCGTTGGGCTGAGAGCTATTCATCAGAACGACCTCGGCAGGCCGAGCACATGCTCAGCCATGTATGAAAAAATCAGGTTGGTTGAAATAGGCGCCACCTGGTAGAGACGGGTTTCGCGGAATTTGCGCTCAACGTCGTATTCAGCCGCGAAACCGAAACCACCATGGGTCTGCAAGCACACGTTGGCCGCCTCCCAGGAGGCCTTAGCGGCGAGGTATTTCGCCATATTGGCCTCAGGGCCGCAAGACTGGTTTTGGTCGAACAATTCGCAGGCCCGGAACCTCATCAGATTGGCCGCTTCGGTCTCGATGTAGCTCTCCGCGATCGGAAATTGGACCCCTTGATTCTTGCCAATCGGGCGATCGAACACCACCCTGGAATTGGCATAATCACGGGCCTTGTTGATGAACCAGTAAGCGTCGCCGATACATTCGGCGGCGATCAGAATACGTTCAGCGTTGAGCCCATCGAGGATGTACCGGAACCCCTGGCCTTCCTCGCCGATCCGGTTCTCGATCGGGATTTCGAGGTCGTCGAAGAACACTTCGTTGGTTTCGTGATTCACCATGTTTCTGATCGGTACGATCGTCATGCCATTGCCGATCGCCTGATGCAGATCGACTATGAAAATCGACATCCCTTCGGACTTTCTCTTGACTTCTTCGAGCGGGGTCGTTCGCGCGAGCAGGATCATCAGATCCGAATGCTGAACGCGTGAGATCCAGACCTTTTGGCCATTGACGTGGTAATGGTCACCGTGGCGGATTGCGGTGGTTTTGAGCTTGGTGGTGTCGGTCCCCGTACTCGGCTCGGTGACCGCCATCGACTGCAGACGTAATTCGCCACTCGCAATTTTGGGCAAATACTGACGTTTTTGGTCAGACGAACCATGGCGCAGTACCGTACCCATGTTGTACATCTGGCCGTGGCACGACCCTGCATTTCCCCCGCAGGCGTTGATTTCTTCCATGATCACCGACGCTTCGGCCAGCCCCAGACCTGATCCGCCGTATTCGGTCGGGATCAATGCGGCAAGCCAGCCTGCGTTGGTGAGTGCCGTTACAAACGCCTCGGGGTATCCCCGAGCTTCGTCCACGCCTTGCCAGTAGCCTGAGTCAAATCGGCGACACAAGTCGCGGACCGCTTCGCGAAGTTCCTGGTGGCTATCGGGGTTCGGGAGGTCGGGCATAGTGGAAACTGCTAGTTACACAATCAGGTGTCATCGACTACGGTAGCGGTCGAAGGAGGCTGTCCATTGTGATTCATCGTCTAGACCATCTCGTGCTGACTACCGAACACGAGGAGGCTTGCATTCACTTTTATACCAAGATTTTGGGGATGCAACTCGAATCGTTTGTTGGTGGCGATCCACCGGTAGAACGCCGGGCCTTTCGCTTTGGTCATCAGAAAATCAATCTGCACCTCAAGGGCCGCGAGTTCGAACCGAAGGCGTTACACCCAACACCCGGTGCGCTGGACCTGTGTTTTATCGCGGACGTCTCGATTGAGGAGGTCCAGGTAAGGCTTGAGCAATTCAACGTACCCATCATCGAAGGGCCCGTCCAGCGGACCGGCGCCACAGGCAAGATTCAGTCCGTCTATGTGCGTGACCCGGATCAGAATCTGATCGAAATTTCCCAATATTTATAAACCGGAGCGGAACAAATGATCGTTCGATTATTCAATCAGTTATGCAAAGCCGCCGTGGTGGCGCTTGCGGTGGCAGCAGCGCCAACGATTCAAGCTCAGACGCAAACCTTTCCTAGCCGACCCATCGTGATGGTTGTGCCCTTTGCCGCCGGGGGGCCGACCGATGTGGTTGCCCGGATGCTCGCGGTGCCTATGGCCAAGAGCCTCGGGCAAACCGTGGTCGTCGAAAATACCGTTGGGGCCGGCGGAACGATCGCTTCGCAGCGTGTCGTTAAGGCAACGCCAGACGGTCATATGGTTTTTTTGCATCACATGGGGATGTCGACTGCTCCAGCGCTGTATCGCAAGCTCGGGTTTGATCCGCTGAAGGATTTCGAATTCATTGGCCAGGTCGTCGATGTGCCGATGACCATGCTCGCTCGCAAGGACTTTCCAGCCAATAATCTGAACGAGCTCATCGCGTACCTTCGTGTC
>CAIPGD010000452.1 GCA_903864485.1 uncultured bacterium
TTGCTTCAAGGTTGCCCGAACGATGATTGTTTGTGAGCGGCAGGTTCTCGTCTAGTCATCGCCCGGCTGCGCAGGGGTGGCGGGGACGCGCACTCTTTCATGACGTTCGGGCTATGCACGAGGAATGAAAAGTGTGCGCCCACGCCACTCACGAATCACGCGTTGCCTAGATGTTGCCCAAGGGTTACCGGCGGGTTGCCCTGTCAGCATCCCGACACTCACAGGTAGACTCCTCAAACTCCGTATCCAAAACTCAACTCACAAGAAAAGTCGATGGGCGCATTTGTCTGGATGATTGGCGCGCTGTTTTCGTTCTGCGTGATGGCGGTCGCTGCACGAGAACTGTCTGCCGATATCAGCACGGCGCAGACGCTATTCGTGCGCAGCGTCATCGGAATCATCATCGTCAGCAGTCTGATTTTCCGAAAGGGCGACCTGTCACTTTTCAGGACACAGCGGATCAGTCTCCATGTAGGCCGGGGGCTTTGCCATTTCGTTGGCCAGTATGGTTGGTTCGTGAGCATTGGAATACTGCCACTGGCGCAGGTCTTTGCGCTCGAATTTACGACCCCCCTTTGGACTCTCATTATTGCGTCCATTTTTCTCAAGGAATCGCCAACGCTGAAGAAGGCTGCGGCCATTGTCCTGGGTTTCGCGGGGGTCTACCTGATCCTGGACCCGGGTCGAGACATCATCGATCCAGCCTCGTTAATCATGATCGTCGCCGCGATTTTCTTTTCCCTGACCTTTGTTTGTTCGAAGGCGCTGAGTCGCACCGAGCATCCACTCACTGTTCTGTTTTTTATGTGCCTGATTCAGGCGCCAATCGGTTTAGCGCTCGGTCTTAAATCGTTTGTAGTTCCCAATTCAATGCAATGTGCCTGGTTGCTTTTGGTGGGTGTGACCTCACTGACAGGCCATTTTTGCATCTCGAGCGCCATGGCAAAAGCCGATGCCAGCGTGGTGGTGACGCTGGATTTTCTGCGCCTGCCGCTGATCACTGCCGTCGGGGTGATCGGTTACCAAGAGCCCTTCAAACCGATGCTCGTGGTTGGCGCGGGTCTGATGCTAGTTGGCAATCTGATCAACATCTATCCGAACCGCGCGGCATCATTGCTGAAAACGCAACGACAAGAGAACTGACCGTCCACCAGCAATCGAACTGTCTTTCAAAAAGCTGGTGTGATCTCGGATCACGGCATTGGTCAGGTTTCGTCCGGTCAATTGAACTTGCCAGGTCGGCGCGAAATCCCAACCGAGCCAGGCGTCGATTCGAGTCGATCCTGAAGTTGGCGTTTCATCAAGAGCAACCCGACTCACGCGTCGCGCGTTCAATGCCTCGAGTCTTGCGGCCAGGTTGCCGTCTCTCCAGGCTGCAGCCGATCGCCAACGCTGGGCCGGGATTCGGGGTAAAGGGGAACCGGTTGGATCGGTCACCCGGACTTGGTCATGGCCAACCTCGAGACTTAGACGTTTGGCACCGAGTTCCCAAACTTTCCAAGTGACATCCATTTCGGCGCCACGCGATTGCGCTGAGCCAGATTCGAAAGCGGCTACCGCGATGGGTTCACCATCGGCGCGTTGAAACGTCTCTCCCGAGCCCCGCAGGCTGATGAATCGATTGAAGCGCTGTTCGAAGACGTCAACACGCAGCCGCAACGGTCCAACCGATTCACGAAGGCCAAGGTTCCAGCCATTTGATTGCTCGGGCTTCAAACCTGGGTCGCCCACTTCGTAGGTCGCAGTGGCCGTATGAACCCCATTCGCGAGCAGTTCCTGGGCGTTGGGTGCACGCTCGGTGTGACTGAGGTGGGCAGTCAGCGTTGTCGTCGGTGAGACTGCCCAGACCGCGCCGGTCGAAAAGTTGCGAAGTGCAAATTGACGATCAATGGCAGCCGCCCGGATTGGTCCGGCTTCGCTCTGAATACCAACCCGTTCAATCCGACCCCCCGCTTCGACCCGAAGTGACTTGGCGAGCGAGCGATCGACCAGCACGTAAAGCGCCGTTTGTTCACCGCGATTCACTGGCAAGAAAGCCTCTTCGCCGGTCACCCGGAGGGTTTGAGTTCCCAATTGCCCGCCGATCACCCAGCGGGTTGCACCCATTTGGCGATTCCACTCAATTCGACCATCGCCGCCTTGATTACGGAATTCGGTGCCCACGATATCCGCAGTAAGCTCCGCATGTCGGTACTGACTCAAAGCTCCCGCGATTGAGAGCGTTCCCCCTGCAACTCCAGACTGACGGGCCGACAGGTCAAGGCGAGTCTGGACCAGGTCAATTGCGACGGGCGCGCGCCCCTCAAAGAGGGTCGTCCCATACCGTTGTGAATTCTGAGATAGTGCAAGTCCAAGATGGGCATCGGCTTCCGTTCGCGCAATGCCAAACGTCACGCCTTGTGCATTGGCTGCGCTGTTGGGGAGACGCCCCAAAAGGTCTCGGTCCAAATCTGGCTGGGCGGATCTCAGCGCCGCTGTTCTTGAAAAACCCGGAATGCTCAAA
>CAIPGD010000453.1 GCA_903864485.1 uncultured bacterium
GGTTTAAGTCGTCTTGCTGGTGGCTGGATCGTAACGCTTGAGCCAGTCAAAAAATTCCTGAAACCAGACCTTGCTATTGCGCGGCTTGAGCACCCAGTGGTTTTCATCCGGGTACCACAACAGGCGCGCATCGACGCCTTTGGCCTTTAAGGTGTTGTAGTAAGCAAGCCCCTGCGCGTCGGGAACACGATAATCCTTCGCACCGTGGATCACCAGCGTGGGCGTGCGCATGGTTGCCGCAAAAGTGTGTGGGCTCTGACCATGCACCTTTGCCATGTCATCCCAAAACCAGGCGCCAAGCTCTTGAGCATGCCAGCCGTAAACGTCATCTGCGAACATACCGACCCAGTCGTAACACCCCGCATGACAAACATAGGCCTGATAACGACCCGGTTCAACGTGCGCGTTCATCCAGGCGACCATGTAGCCACCGTAGCTACCGCCCGTTGCGAAGACGCGCTTGCGTGCGATCCAGGGCTTTTTGAGCAACCAGTCGGTGGTTGCTTCAATGTCCTGCAACTCTAGCGCGCCCCATCGATGCGTGATGGAATCCAGAAAGGCATGCCCGAACCCCGAAGACCCGTGGTAATTCACATTCGCCGTCACATAACCTTGAGCGGCAAAGAGGTGGTAGTTCCAGCGCCAGTGCCAGTTATCGCCCGGCCCAGTATGCGGACCGCCATGGATGATGTGGAGCAATGGGTGCTTTCTCTTGCGATCGAACCCGGGCGGGAAATAGAGCCAAACCTGAATCTGATCGCCCTGCGCGCCCTCGATCCAGTGCTCTTCAGTGGAGCCCATATCGAGGTCTCGCAGGAGCTCATCGTTAAAGGATTCAATCCGCGTCGCGACGCCCGGAATCGGAGTTCCGGTGGCGTCAAGTCCAAGCGCATGCAAACGCCCGGGGTGGGTCGCACAGTCGGTCACCGTGACGAGCTGACCAGACCCCGTATCGAATGCCTGAATCGTTCCGCCAACCGCAATCGGGGTGGCGTGGCGCTCGTTCAGGTCAAACCGCCAAACGGGTTGCCGTCCGTGTTCCTCAGCCCGGAAAAGCAAGCTCGATGCATCCTCGCTCCAGAGCAAGGGCGCATGCGCTTCGCGGTCCCACTCGTCGCTGATCGTTTGCCAGCGGGCGTCAGGGTCGGTCAGGTCCAAGACCGCGAGCCGTTTTGGCATGGTGTGTTTGATGGCCTGGTGCGACGCCAGAAATGCGAGGCGACCATCGGGACTAAAGCTCGGCCCGGTGAGATCCCAGTCACCGTCTTTGATCAGATCAGTAATCTTGAATTTTGATCGCGTCCGACCCTCGAACTCAATTTGCGCCAGAGCCATTCGTGGCGCGGGATGCTGACCACGCTGCGGGTCATGAACAAACACCAGACGTTTGCCGTTCGGCGAAATCGCCAAGTCATCCGCCCCTGGGTCACGCCGGTTCAATTCATAGTTCGCACCCTCAAGCAGATCAGTCACTCGACCCGTACTGATTTCAAGAACCAGAAGATGGGGTACGCGGCCCATCGGAAGATTGTCGTCCCAATGCCGATAAACCGAATCCTCGGTGGCGTATGACGTTTCCTTGCGATCCGAAAACGCCTTGAAGCGGGCCGCCTGATCCTTCATGCCCCGCCCCGCAGGCCAGACCCATGAAATCAGTGCGATGTGGCGGCTGTCGGGGAACCACTTGAATCCGCAAACGCCGGTCGGCACCTCAC
>CAIPGD010000454.1 GCA_903864485.1 uncultured bacterium
GCGCGAGGAGAGCAAACTCCTGTTGGTTGAACAAGGTCGCCTTGAGTTGGTTGCAAGGCGGGCACCAGGTCGCCCCCCAGTACAGGAGGACTGGTTTCCGGTCGCGGCGCGCCTGTGCAAACGCTCGGTCGATATCGGCGTCCTGCGCTGCCGGGATCCAGGCGACATTCCCTGGGAGTGACGCGGCCGCAGGACCCTCCCCAATCGGGCCGAGTGTCATCCCGAAGGCCAAAATTGTTGCGACGCAACAAAATAATTGCAGACGCCCAAAAACCTCTTGTATCATTGCGATGTTGCAGTGCAGCGTAAAGCGCAACCAAGCGTTGTTCTGCAGTTTGCTCAAAATTTTTCTCCCGAGTTCCGTTCTCTCTCTTAAGCTGATTTTTACCACCTCACAGGAAGTGCAACACATCATGGCAACACCCACAATCCCCGGTATGGAAAACATCATGGCTGCTCAGCGCACTGCGCTCGAGGCCTCCCTCGAAATCGCTGGCAAAGCCATCGAAGGCATTGAGCGCCTGACCGCACTCAATATGCAACTCGTCCGCGAAACCCTCGACCACCAAGGCGAGTTCGCCAAAGCCACCCTGGGCGCGAAAGACCCAGCGGCTCTGATGAATATCTCCAAGACGATGGCCGCCCCCGCCAGCGAGCGCGCAGCGTCCTACGCAAAGCAGGCCTATTCGATCGCTTCTGAGACCAGCACCGCCATCACGGGTTCGGTTCAGCACCAGGTCAAGGCCGCCCAGAAGACCATGACTGACGCACTGGACACAGCCTCACGCAATGCACCGGTCGGCAGCGAGCAACTCTTTGCCGCCGCCCGCAGCGCGATGCAAGTGGCCAGCCAGTCGGTTGACCAAGCCGTGAGCGCCAGCACCAAGTTTGCTGCCGCCGCCAGCCAGGGCGTCGAGTCGCTGACCAAGGCCAGCGCTGCAGCCGCCAAAAAAGCCACTGCCGTCTAAAGCCCGCCGGATTCGCCCGACGCAGTAGGCGTCGACCGGTCCTAGCCCCTCTGGCCCGCCGTGGTTAGAGGGGCTTTTTTACGTCTTGGGCAGCGTCACGCCGCTCTGCCCTTGATATTTTCCGCCGCGATCCTTGTACGAAGTTTCACACACCTCATCACCCTGGAAAAACAACATCTGCGCACACCCCTCGCCCGCATAAATCTTGGCGGGGAGAGGCGTCGTATTCGAAAATTCAAGCGTCACATGGCCTTCCCACTCGGGCTCGAGCGGAGTGACGTTCACGATGATTCCGCAGCGGGCATAGGTGCTCTTGCCAAGGCAGATCACGAGCACGTCGCGCGGCACCCGAAACCACTCGACCGTCCGAGCCAGCGCAAAGGAGTTGGGCGGAATGATGCAGACATCCCCCACCATATCGATAAAGCTGCGGTCATCGAACGCCTTCGGGTCAACCACCGTGCTGTAAACATTGGTGAAGACCTTGAATTCGTTGGCGCATCGGACGTCATATCCGTAGCTTGATGTCCCGAACGAAACAATGCGATCGCCGCCGGCCGTATGGCGGATTTGCCCGGGCTCGAACGGCTCGATCATGCCCTGCTCCAGGGCGGCTTGCCGGATCCAGCGGTCGGATTTAATAGACATCGCAGAAGCCTCTTTTAGTGCGAATTCGAAGTTGCCGGTAGTGCTTCAGGGCCGACCGGTTGCGCTGCCTCATGGTGCAAGAATTTGTAATAACCCAGCAAAATCTCGCGTTCTAGTTCGACGTGTTTCCCGGCAGGGCAGGGGTAGCGCAAGACCAGTGCAACCTCATTGGGTTTTTCCGCCACCAGCGCCACGCGTAATTGATGCGAAGGCAAGCCGACCAGTTCAACTTGCCGGCGTCGGGCCAGTTGCCGTTCAGCTTCATCGGCGAAAGGCGCGCAAACTCTAGAGGCTGCCGACATCAGAGCCGCCTCGGCGCGACCCAGATCCATTGCACCAGGCGTCACCGGGACGCGTAGGGTGCGCACGCCCAATTCACCGGTTCGACCCTGTTTGCGCACCGCCGATGTCAGCAGAACCGAATTGGGGAAGCGCAGCCTAGCGGTCGTTGCATGACCTGCCGGAGTCAGTTCGATGAGCTCGGTATGCATGAGATCAATATCGACCACCTCGCCCACCAGTTCGCTACCGACTGTCACCGCGATGATGTCACCCACCTCATACGCAGAGGTCAAAACCCGGTAAACACCGCCCAGGGCACACACGATCACCTCGCGCATGGCCAGCACAGCCGCCGCGCCTAGCGCAGCGACCGAAACGGCCAGACTCTTGAGATCACTACCCCACGCGAGCAGAAGGATCAGGGCCACACCCGCAACCACCGCGTTGCGGGCCCTGACGGCGAATGCCCGACCGAGATCATGATCATCGAACCCTTGGGCGCGCCGCTGTGCCAGCCGCTGCAAAACGGCCGCAACCAACAGCACCACACCCGTGACGACCAGCTCTTCGCCGCGGCGTTGCCACAAACGGTCGAGCCCCGTGACTGCCGCGAATTCGACCAGCAGATGAATCAGCTCGGCCATGGTTTCTAAAGCAACACCTGCGTTCAGGTGTTTTGCACAACGATCGACGGAAACTTGGAGGTCATATCCCTGGCGCGCTGCGCCACCCGCACCGCCACCTTACGGGCGATCGCTCGATAGGCGAGTGCGATCGCGCTGTCCGGCTCTGCGATCACGGTCGGACGACCGCTGTCGGCCTGCTCACGGATCCGAATATCGAGCGGCAGCGCGCCGAGCGATTCAACGCCCGTTTCGAGCGCCATGCGCTCACCGCCACCCGATCCAAAGACGTGTTCGATGTGACCACAGCGCGAGCAATGGTGCACAGCCATGTTCTCGACGATACCCAGGATCGGAATGCCCACCTTTTCAAACATCCGCAA
>CAIPGD010000455.1 GCA_903864485.1 uncultured bacterium
CATAGTCGGCCGAGGCTGGCCTGAACCGGAAGGTGATGGTGGCGTGCATCCATGGGTCAAAGCGTAGCGGATGCCCGCGTCGCGCGCAAGCCAGACTCCGCAAGCCACAGGTCGCGCGGCGCTCGGCCCTAACGCTTCCGTGCGCTCACCCTCAAATCAATTTGGCAACCGCATCGCAGTTCCCCCGCTGTTCGTCGGTTGCTGGCAAGCGCGCACACACGGGCACCAACTGGGCCCGCAGCCGGTTCAACACGGCAGACTCCCGCCCCCCCTGATTCCAGTCCCGCAACTTGGTTGCGACCCGCTGCATCGATCGCGCACTGCGTTCGTAAAATGCACTCGAATCCTGGCCAGCCTGAGCAATCAGACGCGCGGCCAGTTCCTCAATCGGTTGCGCCTCTTTGGGGGACAATTCAACAAGTGCGCTCAGGTAGGCAGCTCCCCATTGCAATCGGGTCGCAGGCCCGACGCTTGTCTCATAGGCCTCGCGATACCAGCGTAACGCATCAGCATTTCGGCCGAGCTTGCGCGCATTGCTGCCGAGTTGGCTCATCAGGTAATACGGCGAGTGGCTGCGCGCGAGATTCGCCTTCAGTAAGGCGTCGCTCTCCTCCCAAAGACCCGCCTGCGCGAGCAAGTAACCAACGGCGGTGATTACAGACTGTCGCTCGAAAGCATCGGTTGTTTCTCGGTCCATCCTTTGTGCCGTCTCTCGAACATCGGCCAACAGTGGAAACGGCAGGCGCGGCTGCGTCTCGTCCTTACTGAGATCGAGGCGCACCAACGCGACCCGCTCGGTAAGGGCCGAAACCCGATCGGCACGCGACAGCGTCAAATCAACCTGAAGCCGCTGAAGGGCGACATCCATCCGAGTGAGGAGGGCCCGACGTTCCGGACCGGATTCGGCGGCTAGCGCCTTGACAATAAAAGCAGCCCCACCTGTCAGAACGTCCATTTGCTGGCGCGCCAGTGCCGGGTCCGCGATGACTCGTTCGACCCGATCGCGCAGGCCCGCATCCACAGCAATCGGCTTGGACGTCTCGATACCCGCCGCCAGCGCCTTAAGCCAGAGACGAGTCAAGGTATCGCCCTCGGTTGGCAACGAGGCCTGCAATCGACGGCCCAGTTCAGCCAATAACTGAGCCCGGTCGGCTGCGCTCGCCAGGCGACCCTCATCGGTCTCCCAGGCATAGAACGCCAGCGATTTCCACTCGTTACGGGTGATGCTCTGAGCAGCCCGCGCGTCAGCCAGTATCTGCCCGATCGGTCGTCCTCCGGCCAGGCCCAAGCGCAAAATCGCCAAAGCTTGTTCCGGCTCGATTTCGCCGGGCAATCGGGTGATCTCCTGCCCCTGTCCATTGAGGAGCAGAGTGGTTGGATAGCCGCGAACCTGAAACCGGGTGCCTAGCTTTTGCGCCCCTGGCAAATCGCCGTCGACCTGGACCGCGACAAATGACTGCGCGAGGAGAGCAAACTCCTGTTGGTTGAACAAGGTCGCCTTGAGTTGGTTGCAAGGCGGGCACCAGGTCGCCCCCCAAGACCGGAGGACTGGTTTCCGGTCGCGGCGCGCCTGTGCAAACGCTTGGTCGATATCGGCGTCCTGCGCTGCCGGGATCCAGGCGACATTCCCTGGGAGTGACGCGGCCGCACGACCCTCCCCAATCGGGCCGAGTGTCATCCCGAAGGCCAAAATTGTTGCGACGCAACAAAATAATTGCAG
>CAIPGD010000456.1 GCA_903864485.1 uncultured bacterium
GAAGTCGAACAGAGGATGAAATACCGCGAAATGCACAGCATCAATCGTCGGAACAACATCTCTGGCGAATGACACCTTTTGGCTGTCGCTGACGAACTTTATATATCCATCTGTGCGCTCAGTATCAACCGTGAAATAGGCATCAAGACCACCAATGCCATGAAATAGAAGCTCTGTTGTCAGGAGCGATTTATTGCCGTAATTGCCGCCGGTGCGAGGGTTGATTACCTGTTGATGAATTTGACCGGTGGCAGGAACCGGAAGGAGAAGAGCGTAACTTTCACTGGTAACTCGCTTTTTGGCTAAGCACAGGGCAGGATCGGTCTGAACATCTTGGCCGAGCTGGTTCCAGTCGTTATATGCCTCGTCAAAATCGAAAAGCGAAAAGAACGTTCTGCCCGGATGGTTCTGGTACGGCGCGTTGTCTTTGACCAAATTGCGCTGAAATCCACAGCTAAATGCATTTTGAATCTCAAAGCACCGCTTCTCGGGGTAGAGCTTTGCCCATGCAGTTTCGAGAATCATTTCGTCCGTGATGCCCTCTGTGTGTTTTTGTCAGTTCAAAATTGACCAGGCCCGTCAGTTGAATTTTGACCAGGGACTGAAGCCGGTTTTTTGATCCCCGGCTGTGGATAAGTCTAACTGATGGTTCGCTCCTCTTGAACGACCTCTTCGGTTTCCCGCGACCGTCGCGTCCGCTCCCTTGACTGGATTCGCGCCTTGTTTGCCGCACTGCTGTGCTGGAACCGATAGGACTCGTTACCGGTCTCGATGATGTGGCAGTGGTGCGTTAGCCGATCGAGCAGCGCAGTGGTCATCTTTGCGTCCCCGAACACGCTGGCCCATTCACCGAATGTCAGATTGGTGGTGATCATCACGCTCGTGTGCTCGTAGAGTTTCGAGAGAAGATGAAACAGCAGCGCCCCACCGCCTTGGCTAAAGGGCAGGTAGCCCAGTTCGTCCAGGATGACCAGATCGACGTTCCGTAGAAGGCTCGCAAGCCTGCCCGCCTTGCGATCAGCCTTTTCCTGCTCCAGGCTATTGACCAAGTCCACCGTCGAGTAAAACCTCACCCGTCGGCCATGGTGATTAATCCCGCCCGCGCCCAGCGCTGTCGCAAGGTGCGTTTTCCCGGTGCCTGGTCCGCCGATCAGTACCGCGTTTTGTGCAGTCTCAGTAAACCCAAGATCGGCCAATTCCTCGATCTGACGCCGCTCGACGCACGAATGGGTGAAGTCAAAGCCCGCCAAGTCGCGATGCACCGGGAACCGTGCGACCTTCATTTGGTGGTTGATCGTGCGCACGGTGCGCTCAGCGCGCTCGGTCTGAAGTAAATGCTCGATCAACCAGAGGCTTGGCTGGACGCGGACCTCACCCCCGTGATCAACCAAGTCATTCCACGCGCTGGCCATGCCGTGTAGACGTAGCGCTTTGAACTCGGAGCTGATCTCACTCATGGACCATCTCCTTCTCGCGCAGGCTGTCATAGCGCTCGGTATTGGCCTTGGGCGCCGTATTGATTTTCAGATTCTCTGGAACGATCTGTTCGTCAGCGCTCGCTGGCGAGCCTGCCTGGGTCAGGCGCGCCAGCATGTTGATGACGTGCTCTGCGCTCACCAGTCCGGTCTCCAGAACAAGTTCGACCGCGACCAGCACCGCCTCGAGGCCTGAGTGGGGTACTGCCGCCAGCACCTGACTCATGATCCGATCACCGCCTTCGCGTCTGAGCAGTTGACGCTGCAATCGGATCAGAGGCGCAGGCATCTCGGCAAAGGGCGCGCCATTGCGCAGCGCCCCCGGTTTGCGCTCAATCAACGGTATGTAATGCATCCAGTGATACGACACGTGCCCACGGTCAAACTGTCGTCGGTGGCTCGCGACGACCGCATCCTCGCAAGTGATATCGATCCGATCGCAGTAAATACGCTTGCCAATGAGTCGCCCGGCAAGCTCACACGGTACCGAGTAATGATTTCGCAGCACCGCCACCAGGCAAGTGCGCGACACCCGCCCAGAATCCTCCACATAGCCATCAAACGGGCTGACCATCGGCATGAGATGGGGCAACTCGAGTTCGAGCATCTCCGCAATCGTCAGATCGAATTCAGGGTGACGGATCTCGTGCCATAGCGCCTGACAACGTTCGCGCAACCACGCGTTCAGTTCATCGAAGCTCCCAAAGCGCAGCTTGGTTGCATCAATCCAAATCCGTCGCCGGCTGTCTTGGACGTTTTTCTCCACCACCCCCTTCTCCCAGCCGGAGGCGACGTTACAAAAGTCTGGATCAAACAAGTAGTGCGAGCACATGGCCGAGAAGCGTGCATTGACCACCCGGCCCTTACCCTTCTTAACCCGATCGACCGCGGTCTTCATGTTGTCGTAAATCCCGCGCCGAGGGATTCCGCCCAGCGCAGTGAACGCTCGGGTATGGGCGTCAAAGAGCATTTCATGCCCCTGACTCGGATAGGCCGAGAGCATGAAGCCACGGCTCGCGCAAAGCTTCAGGTGCGACAGCTCAACCTTTCGCCACACCCCCGCAATCGTAATGCCCTCGGAACTCCAGTCGAACTGAAACGCCTCACCCATCTCAAAGCGTAGCGGCACGAACGCGCGCAAAGCGCCGCCCGAGCCTTGTTGTACGCGCCACTCGCGGATGAAGTTTCCCATGGCGGTGAAGCCCCCGGGATAGCCCTGCGCTTTGAGCTCAACGAACAACGCATGCCCCGTTCGGCGCTCTTTCTTCGGGCGCTGTGCATCAGCCTTTAGCGCCTGAATGAGCCAAGGCTCAAAGGGGGAGAGTTTTCTGGGAACCTCGCTGCGCTGATACGCCGAAGTGACCTGGCCCTGAGCCTTGAGCCACTTCTTGACGGTGTTTCTCGACAGGCCCGTGCGCCTGGCAATCTCCGATCGGTTCAACTTGTCCCGAAAATACATCCTGCGAACTCTGCCCAACATTTCCATGGTGATCACCTCATTTCCCCTGCCCAAAAAAGAGGCAGGGAGGTTAAACACCCTGGTCAATTTTCAACCGATATTCACCCTCCTAAATGGTCAATTTTCGGCTGACGACAACAGGATGGAGTCCACATCGGTGCCAGGAAGAATCCAAGTTTCTCCGAGCACCTTCGATCAGATCAAGGATCACTTCGATGTTGAGGAACATCAGC
>CAIPGD010000457.1 GCA_903864485.1 uncultured bacterium
AGCGCACGTGCGGCGACCACGCCAACGACGTCATGGAGCCCACCCCGCACGACCGGAAAACGGGAGTGCTCCGATGCCTCAAGCCGCCGCAAATTTTCTTCGGTCGGCACTAAGCGATCAAGGACCACGACATCGCCGCGCGGCACCATCAAGGACCCGATCTGGCGGTCATCAAGACGAAACACATTGCGAACCATGGCATGTTCCTGGGCCTCAATCGCACCTGATTCCGAGCCCTCGGCAAGCAGCGCGTCGATCTCCTCCTGCGTCACGGCGGGCATACCGCGCGCGTTCACCCCGAACAATCCGAGGACCAATTCCGTCGACCCGGTCAACAGGCGCCCAAATGGCCGGGTGGCTGCGGCCAGCCAAAGCATGGGACGCGCGACCGCACGGGCAATTGGTTCGGGATGAATCTGGCCAAGACGCTTCGGGACCAACTCCCCCAACACGATCGAAACGTAGGTCACGACGACAACGACCAGGCCCGTTGCTAGCAAGCCTGCCGTGCCTTCCTTAAACTCGTATTGAGATTCCAGCCAGAGCGCGAAGGGCTGAGCAAGGACCATTTCACCGACAATCCCGTTCAGGATCCCGATCGATGTGATGCCGATCTGGACGGTAGATAAGAACCGGGTTGGGTCCTCACCCAGACGCACGGCTGCAGCAGCCGAGCGATCGCCCTCATCCACCTGACGCTGCAACCTTGACCGACGCGCCGTCACCAGCGCGATTTCGGTCATCGCAAACAGACCATTGATAAAAATCAGCAAGAACAGCAGCGCAACTTCGAGCCAGGCCATCTCAACGCACCAGTTGATTGATTTCAATGATCGGCATCAGGACCGCCAAAACAATAACCAGGACGATGCCGCCCATCGCGAGGATCAGCAAGGGTTCCAGCAGACCAGTTAGTGTCATGGTACGCCGCTCGACCTCCTGGGCCTGCAGCGCGGCTGCGCGTTCAAGCATCGCGGGGAGTTCGCCAGTCGCTTCGCCGCTCGCGATTAGATGTACCAACATCGGTGGGAATCTGCCCTGGACGGCCAGAGACCTCGACAGACTCGCGCCCTCGCGAACGCGACTGATCGCATCATCGACATTGACGCGCAGGGCGCGATTACCCAATGTTTGGGCCCCCGCCTCAAGAGCCCGCAAGAGCGGAACGCCCCCAGCTGCGAGGATCGCGATCGTACTGGCGAATCGGGCGGTATCGAGGCCACGTACGAGTCGCCCAACAATCGGGAGTTCAAGCAGGCGAGCGTCCCAAATCATCCGCACCGCTGGTTGCGCAAGCATGGCGCGCCCCGCCACCGCCGCGGCCCCAAGGGCGACCGCCAGCAACCACCACCAGGCCCGCAGAAAATCGCTCGTGGCGATCAACATGACCGTCAGCAGAGGCAACTTCTGACGCGTTTGCGCAAAGACACCCACCACCTGCGGCACCACATAGGTCAGCAAGCCCACAATGACCAACAGCGCAACCGCCGTGACGATGCCTGGATAGAGAAACGCCATGGTCACACGAGAGGCCAGTGCGCTGCGAGATTCGACCCAATCGGCCAAACGGGTCATGACAACCGCGAGATCGCCCGATTGCTCCCCCGCTGCGACCAGCGCCCGATAGACCTCAGGAAAGTCTCTCGGGAAACGTCCAAGCGCCGAAGCAATCCCGTGTCCAGCCACCACCTCGCTGCGAACAGCCGCAAAGCGATCGCGCACCCGTTGATTTTCAGCCTGTTCAATCACCGCATTGAGCGCCTGCTCAAGCGGCAGGCGGGCACTGAGTAGCCCAGCGAGTTGGCGCGTGACCAGAGCGAGATCGGCCTGACTCAGGCGCCCTGCCCAGCGCGAAGTCGTGGCCTGATCCACCGCCACCGCGACAGCCTCAACCACCAGCGGAGCCAAGCCGCGCTCGCGAAGGATCGAACGAGCGGCTCGTGCGCTGTCGGCTTCGAGCAGTCCTGACTCTACCCGACCCGTCGCACCGGCCGCCTCAAATCGAAATGCTGCCATTTGTCAGCTTGATGTTGGGGGCTTAATCGCGGGTCACACGGATCACTTCGTCGAGCGAGGTGATGCCCTGATTGACCCAGCGTTGCCCGTCGTCGCGCATTGTCAGCATTCCCGAACCCAACGCGACTTGGCGGATGTTTGCCTCGGCCGCCCGCTCGTGAATCTGACTTCGAATCATGTCATCAACGATCAGCAGTTCGTAAATCCCGGTCCTGCCCTGAAATCCGGTTCGAGCGCAAGCAGGACACCCAACAGCCCGCCAATTACCGGTGATCAACAGATCGGGCTCACGGCAATTCATACAAAGCCTGCGCACGAGGCGCTGAGCGCATACGCCCAGAAGGCTTGATGACAGCAGGAATGGCTCAACCCCCATATCGATGAGACGGGTGATCGCACTGACCGCATCGTTGGTATGGAGCGTGGCCAGCACGAGGTGGCCGGTCAGGCTGGCTTGGACCGCAATCTGAGCGGTCTCTAGGTCGCGAATTTCACCGATCATGATGACATCGGGGTCCTGGCGCAAAATCGATCGCAAGGCCTTGGCAAATGTCATCTCAATCCGTGGATTGACCTGCGTCTGACCAACCCCCTCGAGGTCATACTCGATCGGGTCTTCAACGGTCATCACATTGGTCGTCGTCGCGTCCAGCCGGCCCATGGCTGCATAGAGGGTCGTCGTCTTGCCCGAACCGGTCGGGCCCGTGACCAGCACAATCCCGTGGGGTTGGTGGGAAAGGCGGTCAAATGAAGCCAGAGTGATATCGCTCATTCCCAGGCGCGACAGGTCTAGCCGCCCGGCCTCCTTGTCCAACAACCTCAAGACCGCTCGCTCGCCATGACCGGTCGGGAGCGTCGAAACGCGGACATCCATGGGTCGTCCACCCACCCGCAGGGTAATCCGGCCATCCTGCGGCAAGCGCTTTTCGGCGATATCGAGTTGGGCCATGATCTTGATCCGACTGACCAGAGCCGCATGCAGCGCCCGCTTGGGCCGAACCACATCACGCAGCGTGCCATCGACGCGAAACCGCACCAGTGAGAACGATTCGAACGGCTCGATATGGATATCGCTCGCGCCATCACGTGCCGCCTGGGTCAGTAGCGCATTGATCATCCGGATCACTGGGGCGTCGTCTTCAGCCTCCAGCAAATCCTCAATTTCGGGAATATCCTGCAACAGGCG
>CAIPGD010000458.1 GCA_903864485.1 uncultured bacterium
CTCCAGGGTCTGGATGAGGTTCATAGCTTCTTTCGTTGATCGTGCGCGCACCGGCATTCAGAACTGTTGCCAGGCGAGCTTCCTTCAGGATGATGGAAACGCCTTGGTCGGGCAGAGGATCAGGTTAGCCGATGATTATACGAAAACCCGGGAACTTCCCGGCGCGCGCCGACCTTAGGACGGGACTTCCTGCCACGACGGGACATTTTGAGCTGCCACGTCTAGCCGATTCCGCGCAAAAATGCCTCGTCTTGGCTGTCCAAGGCACCGCCCTGGCGCGCGCGCTCCAGCAACTCTGGCCGCAAGGCCGCCGTAGCTTCCAACCGTTGCCGGCGTCGCCACAGCGCAATTTCCTGGTGATTACCCGATAACAGCACCGATGGCACGGACTGCCCCTGCCAATGTTCGGGCCGGGTGTAGTGGGGGCAGTCCAGCAAACCGTCCAGAGCGGGATTGAAGCTGTCGAAATGGTGGCTGTCCTGGTCTCCCAGCACGCCGGGTTGCAGCCGTGCTACGGCGTCGATCAAAGCCATGGCAGCGATTTCACCCCCTGACAGCACAAAATCGCCCAAACTGATTTGCATATCGACATGGGTATCGATAAAACGTTGGTCCACGCCCTCATAACGGCCACAAATCAAAATGGCACCGGCACTATCCGACCAGCCCTGCACAGCCGTGTGATCCAGGCGGACGCCAAGCGGTGAAAAAAGCACAACCGGCGCGTTGTCCTGGCGCTGCCGGCGGATGGCATTCACGGAGTCAAGCAGAGGCTGGGCCATAAAAACCATGCCCGGTCCACCCCCAAAAGGACGGTCATCCACGCGCCGGTAGGTATCACTGACCGCGTCGCGGGGGTTGAAGCAATGGAGCTCGACCGCGCCGGACTCGAAAGCGCGGCGGGTAATGCCGACCCGTGTAAAAGGCTCAAACAACTCGGGGAACAGGGTGATGACGTCAAAGCGCATGGTGAACCGTCCTCTGACCTAGAGCGTGCTCAGTAATCGGGCTGCCAGTCGACACGAATCTGCCGCTGCGCAATATCAACCGCGTCCACGTACACCGATACAAAGGGAATCAAGATCTCGCGCACAGCATCGTCCTGGGTGTTTTCAATGACCAAAACCGTTTGCGGCCCGGTCGAGACGAGGTCGCGTACCAAGCCCAGAGCCAGTCCCTCGCGGTTGACCACGAACAGACCAATCAAGTCCACCCAGTAAAACTCGTCTGCCCCAGCCGTTGGGAAGCTGGAACGGGCCACAAATATTCGGGAACCCTTGAGCGCCTGCGCCGCGTCGCGGTCCGCAACATCCTGGCATCGGGCAACTACAGTGCCGGAATGGTCTTTGGCCTCGCGGATAGCCATCAAAGCGACGCCCTCAAAGGGCTGGGGGCCGCGCTCGGTGGGTAAAAGATACCAGCGCTTGGATGAAAAAAGCGCCTCCGGCTGGGCGCTGTGCGAAATGACCTTGAACCAGCCCTGAACACCCCAGGCATCGCCTATGCGTCCGACTTCGACCGCATCTGCGGGGAGTTCGGCGGGTTCCAGTCCGGCGAGCATGGGATCAGCACCAGCAAGGCGGGGCAGGCCCCGCCTCACAGCGTACTCAGGCTGCGGACGCGGACGCTTTGGAGGCAGCCTGGCGAATGAGGCGATCAACCGTGGGCGAGGCTTGGGCGCCTACGCCCTGCCAGTACGACAGGCGGTCCTGTGCGATGCGGATGCTCTCTTCGTTGGGGGTGGCAATCGGGTTGTAGAACCCGATGCGCTCAATAAAGCGACCGTCGCGGCGGTTGCGCTTGTCGGCCACGACAATGTTGAAGAAAGGGCGCGCTTTAGCGCCGCCGCGGGAAAGTCGAATAACGACCATAGTGGGTCCTTTGGGTGACTGAAGGGGGTCAATCGTAAAATTCGGAGCTTGAGACACGCGACTGACCACCCGGCCAGCGACACTCAGAATAGCCCTC
>CAIPGD010000459.1 GCA_903864485.1 uncultured bacterium
CCACGTCAAACGCTGATCACGCGAACAGACTTTCGGTAAAGGCCTGCCATGGCGATGAACGTCGGCCCGTCCGGGGACGAGGACGAGGTCTTAAATGCGATCAATACGACGCCCCTGGTCGACGTAATGCTCGTTTTGCTGATTATTTTCCTGATCACGATTCCGGTGGTCACGACTTCAATCCAGTTGCAGTTGCCCAAGGAAACCGTCGAGGAGCGTCAGTCAAAGCCTGAGAACGTTGTCATCTCAGTTGACGTCAAGGGTGATATTTTTTGGTATGACACCAAAATGAATGACGTTGAGGTTCTGGTTGGCAAGCTGAAGATGGTCTCGACCAAGAGCCCTCAGCCCGAAGTCCATATTCGCGGCGACATGGCTTCGCGTTACAACAGCGTCGGCAAGGTGATCTATGCGTGCCAGCGCGCCGGGATCACCAAAGTCTCGTTCATTACTGACCCGCAGCATTGACTGTCTGCACTACCCGTCAACACTAACCCCGTCCACGCGAGTTCGAGACCCTCATGGCAATGTCCGTTGGCCCCGGTGATTCATCTTCTGAAGATGAAGTCATGATGGATATGAACACCACTCCACTGATTGATGTGATGCTGGTGTTATTGGTGATGCTGATCATCACGATCCCGATTCAGCTTCACGCCGTCAATCTCGAGTTGCCAGTCGGCAAACCACCACAAACTGATCAAAAGCCTTTCATTATCAAAATCGACATCGATCGGGTCAACACGGTCTATTGGCAGGGATTGCCTGTGAATGGCCAGCAACTGGAATTGAACCTGCAGTCAGCCTCCAAAATGGATCTGCCGCCTGAAATTCATATCCGGCCCGACAAAGACTCCAAGTACGAGTTGTTTGCCCACCTGATGGCCACCACCAAGCGGATGGGGTTGACGAAAGTTGCCGTCATCGGCAGCGAACAATTCGTCCGGTGAGCCGACGTCCATGAGTTTTATTGAGCGGCCTAAACGATCCGCGCGCCAGGTCACTGGTCTGGTCAGCGTCGCGATCTTGCATGTAATCCTGGGCTGGGCCTTGGTCGCCGGCACTGCACGAGACGGTTTGAAGCTCCTGAAGAAACCACTGGAAGCCGTCGTGGTGCAGGAAGTAATCATCCCGCCTCCGCCGCCACCTCCGCCCCCGCCACCGCCGAAAAAGATCGAGCCGCCGGACCCGAAGGTGCCCCAGATTGTGGCCCCGCCGCCGCCCTATGTGCCCCCACCGGAAGTCCAGGTTCCCGTGCAATCAGCACCGGCGATCGTGGCGATGGCCGAGCCGCCCAAGGCGCCCGTCGTGATTGCCCCGCCGCCGCCGGCACCGGCTCCGGTTGTCGAGGCACCGCCGCCACCACCGCCTCCGCCCCCCAAACCGGCACCGCCCCCTCCACCTCCGCCGCCGCCACCACCGCCGCCACCACCGCCGCCAAAGCCGAAGGAGATCGGGGTGGTCTGCCCGAGTCAGGTGGCGCCTGATATGCCCCGCCGTGCGGTACGCGAGGGGGTGAGCGGCGTGGTCAGAGCGCAGATCAAAATTGTCAACGGCGCGGTTGCGGACGTCACAATCTTGTCCGGCCCGAAGGTGTTTCATGACGAAGTCACCAAGGCCATCAGGCAATATAAGTGTCTGGCAGGAAACGACGAGGTCGTTGCGACTCAGGAGTTTGTGTTCAAACTAGATTAGGCGCTCGTCGATGCCCGAGCTTGAATCATTCACCGCCGCAAACCGGTTTGGGCTCGGTGCACGCCCTGCCGACGTGGCCCGCATCGCGCCCGATCCGCGGGCTTGGCTCGTGCGGCAAATCGAAAAGCCCGACAGCTTCCAGTTAAACGAGCCAAGCCTTCCCGGCCGACCACAAATCGCCCAGGCGCTGACGACGTTTTTGATTGCCCAGCGCGAACGGATGAATTCCGGGCCCAGCAACCTGAGCGCGGCCGAACAAGTCGCGGCAGTCGCCATGCCCCTGCGTGCGCTCAACCAGATTGCCGCCGAAGAAATTCTGGTCCGGACTCGCCACGGTCTGCAAACCGACGCGGATTTCGCCGAACGACTGGTTTATTTCTGGTCCAATCATTTCACCGTCGCTGCGACCAAGGCAACCACCATCCCTTGGGTCGGACTCTATGAGCGCGAAGTCATTCGCGCCAATCTCACCGGGCGTTTTAGCGACCTGTTGCTCGCAATGGCGCAACACCCCGGGATGCTCCTCTACCTGGATCAGGCGCAATCGATCGGACCGAATTCGTTGATTGGCCTGCGGCGTAATGGCGGCCTCAATGAGAACCTCGCGCGAGAGATTCTTGAGCTCCACACACTCGGCGTTCAAAGCGGTTATTCGCAAGCGGACGTGACCGAACTCGCCAAGGCACTAACGGGTTGGACCGTTGCAAGCCAACGAACCCAGCGTTGGGCGCCGAGCGCTCAGGCGGGTGACTTTGTCTTCATCGCTGACTGGCACGAACCGGGTTCCCGCACCGTGTTGGGACGGCGCTATCCGGAGGGCGGTGAAGAGCAAGCGCGCGCGATTCTTGTAGACCTCGCGCAACACCCTGCGACGGCGCGTCGCGTTGCGCGTCAGTTGGCTTGTCATTTTGTCGCCGACGAGCCGCCGGTGCGTGCGATTGAGCAACTCGAGACCGCCTTCCTCGCGCATCACGGGGATCTCATCGCTGTTCACAAGGCACTCATTGATCTGCCAGAGAACTGGAATGGGGTTGGGGCTGGTGGTGGCACCGAGGGCGACGGTGTGGTCACCCGAAAATTCAAATCCCCGACCGAATTCCTGATTTCGAGCTTGCGCATGTTGGGCCAGCGCACCATCGAACCCGCGCCCCTTCGTAACGCAATCACCCTGTTAGGGCAACCGCCGTTTCGGGCTCCCTCGCCAGCGGGTTGGCCCGACCGGGCGAGCCACTGGGCCGCTCCAGACGCCATCATGAAGCGCCTCGAATGGTCGCAGTTGCTCGCCGATCGTCTGGGCAATCGGGAGCGCCCAGAGGATCGACTGGCGCAGGCATTGGGTCCCGCAATGAGTGCGGAGACGCTGCGCGCTATCCGTCGCGCCGAAAGCCAGACTCAGGGCCTTGTGCTGGCGCTGATGAGCCCCGAGTTTCAACGCCGATAGGAGTGGACACCATGACGGATACGCTCAAAGGACCACTGCTTAACGACCTGACGATTTCGCGGCGACAGTTTCTCCAGCAGACGGGCGCCTTGGGGCTGGCGAGCCTTGGTCAGTTGGCTTTTGCAGCGACGCCGGGTGATCGCAAATTCGTTTTCGTAATCCTGCGCGGCGCAATGGATGGGCTGGCTGCGGTCGCGCCTTATGGCGATGCGGCCTATCGGTCAGCGCGGGGCCGGCTGGCTTTTGATCCGCCAGGGTCGGGCGATACGGGTCTGCTGCCGCTGGTCGACGGATTCGGCTTAAATCCACGTCTATCCTTTTTGCACGAACTCTGGCGCGATCGTGAAATGGCATTCATGCACGCCTGCGCGACGCCGTACCGCGACCGTTCGCATTTTGACGGACAGGACGTACTCGAAAGTGGTGCGAATCGGGTGTTCTCTGCCACTGACGGCTGGCTCAACCGCGCACTAGCCGCGCGTCCTAATCAAGCCGCCAAGCATGCCCCTAACCGCGAAGGGATCGCCATTGCGGCGACCGTGCCGCTGGTGCTGCGAGGTGCTGCACCAAGCAGCTCGTGGGCGCCGTCCACCGCACCTTCGGCAGCACAGGACACGCTGGCCCGGCTGATGGATTTATATGCAGGCGATGCGTTGCTCGCACCTGCACTCGCCAGCGCCGTCCACAACCAGCAAACCGTCTCGGAAAGCCCGATGATGGCGGCGGGCGGCGAACACCCCAACAACAGTGCGCAGATCCGGATGGCCGAAGCTGCGGCCCGGTTGTTAATCGCACCGAACGGCCCCGCGGCAGCGGTGCTTTCCCTGGACGGTTGGGACACCCACGCCAATCAGGGAACCGTGCAAGGCGCTCTGGCTCTGCGCTTGGCGGGGCTCGACGGCAGTCTGCGCGCGCTCAAGTCTGGGCTGGGTCCGCAATGGGCGGACACGGTCGTGGTGGTCGCGACCGAGTTTGGCCGCACAGTGGCTGAAAATGGCACTGGCGGTACCGACCATGGCACCGGAAGCCTAGCGTTTGTGTTGGGTGGCGCAGTGCGCGGCGCTCGAATGCTGGGAGATTGGCCCACGCTGGCCCGTTCTGCGCTTTATGAAGGCCGAGATCTCGCGCCGGTCAATGATCTGCGCGGGCTGTTGATGGCCGTGCTGAGCGAACATTGGGAGATCGATGCCGACGTGTTGCAACGTCAGGTATTTCCGGGCGTAGGAAGAACCCAGACGTTCCCGCAACTGATCGTTTGACAAGAACCCAGGGCTTGCCTACTTACGGCTTTCGCACTTAGGGCTTTCCCCCCTTAGGACTTTCCCGCGTAAGCAGCCCGCTGTAACCCCTACGGGGGTCTCCGGCCCAGATAATCAGGCGGATGTCTGCCTCAAGACATTGAATGATTTTATCCATGGAGATCTTGATGAAGCTCAATAAGATGTTGACCGCGCTGATCGTTGCCGGAATTGGCAGCAGCGTTGGCACGCTGGCGCTTGCTCAATCGGGCAAAGACAATCTCGCGACCCTGCAGCAAATGAAGGTCGCCACCACCGACCTGAACATCCCCGTCGTTCCGCAGGAAGGCAAGAACGCCGACGCCATCCGCGCGAATTTGAAGCATGTGAAATTGCCTGCTGGCTTCAAAATTGAACTGTATGCGGTCGTCCCTGATGCACGGCACATGGCTGTTGCCCCCTCGACCAACATGCTGTTTGTCGGCACCCGCAAGACCAAGGTCTGGGCGGTGACTGACCGCAATGGCGACGGAACGGCCGATGAGGTCAAGGCCTTCGCGCCTTCGCTGAATTTCAAGAATCCGAACGGCGTGTGCTGGACCAAGGATGGATTCCTGATCGTGGCTGAGCACAACCGCGTGCTGAACTTCCCCGCGGCCGAGTTCTTCTATGAAGGCCCGGACGTGGCAGTGATCGAAGTTGTGCCTCAGGGCAAACTCGTCCCCGTTGAAGAAGAGTCGTATAACCACGGCGCCCGCACTTGCCGGGTTGATGACAACAATCAGCTCTACGTGACTCTGGGCCAGCCTTACAACGTGCAACCGGCCAACAAGGTCGAGCTGTATGAAAAGCTCGGGATCGGCGGTGTGGTTCGTCTCGACGCGTTTGATGGATCCAAGCGTGAAGTCGTTGCGCGCGGTGTTCGTAACTCGGTTGGTATCGAGATCGATCCAAAGAGCAAAACGGTTTGGTTTACAGACAACCAAACCGACGGCATGGGTGACGACACTCCTCCGGGCGAGCTCAACCGCATCACGAAAGCCGGTGGCGAGCACTTTGGCTATCCCTACATTCATGGCAAAAACACCCAGATCGCTGGCACCTCAGCCGCGCCTGATCTGAAAGACATGAAGGCACCGGCTGTCTGGACCCAGCCACAGGTCGAGTTCCCAGCCCATCAGGCGCAACTTGGCCTGACGTTCTACAGCGGGAAGAAATTCCCAGCCAAGTATCAGGGTGGTATCTTCGTGGCCTCGCACGGTTCCTGGAACCGCACGAAAGCCAGCGGCGGCCTGATCAACTTCGTGCCGATGAAGGCCGATGGTACGGCGGGTCCGTCTGAAGTCTTTGCGGACGGGTTCCTCGACGCAGAGACCGGGATCTACCGTGGTCGCCCGGTCGATGTCGCCCAGATGAAGGATGGTTCACTGCTGATTTCGGACGATTACGTTGGCGCAATTTATCGCGTTACCTATTCGAACTGAGTTCAAAGCGAACCACGTACGACGCGAACGGATCGCGGGAGGCTGGGCCTGATTCGAATCTGATGAGGGTCTGATTCGGACCCAGCCTCTGAAGGACGGCGGTCACCTGACCACCGTCCTTTTTTTTGCAGGAGACTAAGGTGTTAAGGCGGTTGAAGTTTCTAGAAGGTGTGGGCAAGACGGCTGTGATCAGCAGCGTAATGATTACGTTGTTGAGCGCTGTGCCCACGATCAGCGTCGCGGCCGATGTCGCCGCAGGAAAGGCCAAGGCCAGCGTAACGTGCGCGATGTGCCACGGGCCGCTCGGCCAATCGATGCAGCCCAACGTACCGAACCTCTCGGGTCAGCCCGAGGTCTACACGGTTGAGCAGTTGCGAAACTACCGTTCCGGAAAACGCTCGCATGAAGTGATGTCCCTGATGGCCAAACCATTAACGGATAGCGAGATTGACAATCTGGCCGCCTGGTACGCCTCGTTGAAAGTCGACGTCGCCGAGAAATGATGGATTACTTGATGAAGACACGAATTACCGTCTGCGCGAGCCTGTTGGTCACAGGCGTGGCG
>CAIPGD010000460.1 GCA_903864485.1 uncultured bacterium
CATCGCGCCCCGCGCAATCAACCACATCACCAACTCAATGCCTTCGCTACCGGCTTCGCGCACGTACTCGATGTGGGGGATTTGAGCGCAAGACACGGGGTCATTGATCAATTGATCAAGCCACTGATTGTCCCACTCACGGTTGATCAGTCCCGCACGCGCGCCCTGCAGCTGATGACTCATGCCGCCGGTGCCCCAGATTTGGACCTTGAGGTCCTCGTCATAGCTCTCGATCGCCTTTCGAATTGCCTGGCCCAAATTGAAGCAGCGTTGACCGCTGGGTACCGGGTACTGGACCACATTCACGGCAAACGGAATCACGGGGCACGGCCATGAACCTGTCGCCGGATCCTGCTCACCACACATGAGTGATAGAGGCACGGTCAGACCGTGGTCCACATCCATTTTGTTCACAATGGTTAGATCGAAATCCTGCTGGATCACCGACTGCGCAATGTGCGAAGCCAATTCGGGATGCCCTTTCACAACCGGCACCGGACGAGCCCCATAGCCTTCATCCGCCGGCAGGTATTGGGCCGCGGTGCCAATCGCAAAAGTCGGAATCATGTCCAGACTAAATGCGGTTGCATGGTCGTTATAGACCAGGAATATGACGTCTGGTTTGTGATCTCGCATCCATCTTCTGGAAAGCTCATAGCCTGCAAACAGCGGCTTCCAGTAGTCCTCTTGCGTCTTGCCGAGATCCATCGCTGCGCCAATCGCTGGCACATGCGAGGTGTAAACCGAAGCGGTTATCGTTGCCATATCAGTGCTTTTTCCCCGCAGAGCCTTGCGGCTGCCGATGCGCCTGAGCATCACCGTCTTCACCGACGTAACGGTTGCCCTCAACCGAGCGACCACCGCGCAACATCATGTTGCGATATTCCTCCTCGGTCATGCCCGTCATTGAGCCCGCCATTTGTTGAAAACTCCGGCCATCGGTCGCACCAATTTTGGCCAGAAAGTAAATGTTGCCTCCGGTCCGGATACACCAGTTGAGATCGCGAGCCAGTACCGCCTGCTTCTGTTCGTCGGTCATGTCCCATTGGTCCAGATAGGCTCGCTCGTCCGCCTTGAACTGGGTCCGATTCTCGGGCTTCATGAGCGACATGCAAAACTGGTTGAGCCAATAGCCCTTGCGGGATTGTTCTGCGTCAAAAATGATGGTGCCGGGCACGTTCAGATACGGTTTATCAAGCGCCATTAGCGCGTCTCCTCTGGCCAGTAAAGTCGCATCGGATTGTCGACGAGCAACTTACGCTGTTGAGTCTCAGTGACTGCAATGTGTGGAATGAAATCCACCAGCAAGCCATCATCGGGCATATGTTCTTTGAGGTTCGGATGCGGCCAATCGGTGCCCCACAACACGCGATCTGGAAACTCTTCAATGATGCGTTTGGCGAACGGGATCACGTCTCGGTAAGCGTGTAGCTCACCGTCCAACGCCCTGGGGCCAGACACCGACAAGCGTTCGGGACAGCTGACCTTGCTCCACACGTTGTCGTGCTCACGCATGAACTTCACGAACAACTCAAACTCCGGCCCATCTACCGGCTTGGTGACGTCAGGGCGTCCCATGTGATCGACCACGATTTGGGTCGGGAGTTCGGTGAAAAAATCCAGCAATTCGGGCAAATCGACCGCCTCAAAGTAGATCACCACATGCCAGCCCCACTGCTGGATGCGGTGCGCAATCTCGAGGAGTTCTTCTTTGGGGGTGAAATCAACCAGTCGTTTGACGAAATTAAATCGGACGCCGCGCACGCCAGCCTCATGCATATCCTGGAGTTCTGCGTCGCTGACCGAGCGTCGAACGGTTGCCACGCCACGGGCCTTGCCATGAGAACCGCGCAGCACATCGACCATTGCTCGGTTATCCGCACCATGGCAAGTGGCCTGGACTACGACGTTACGAGCAAACCCAAGGTGGTCGCGCAACGCAAAGAGTTGATCCTTCGACGCATCGCAGGGCGTGTACTTGCGCTCCGGCGCATAGGGAAACGTGTCACCAGGTCCAAAAACATGGCAATGCGCATCAACTGCTCCGGCGGGCAACTTAAATCGCGGCTTGGTCGGGCCGGCGAACCAGTCCAACCAGCCAGGGGTCTTTTGAAAGCTCATGTCGCCTCTTAATCGAAATACTTAAGGCCGGCGGCGGCGAGTGGCTCGCGCATGTTGTACATGTCGAGCCCCAACACCCCAGCGGCCAACTTAGCCCGCTTATCTCCCTCGGCACGCTCACGGGCCTGCGCGGCCTCAAGGGTTTTGGTGGCGCGCGCCGCCGGAACGCAGACCACACCGTCGTCGTCGGCCACGATGACATCACCTGGCGTCACCCACATGCCGGCACACACGACTGGAATATTCACCGAACCGAGCGTCGACTTGATCGTGCCTTTACTGCTGACGGCTTTGCTCCATACCGGAAAGTTCATTTTCTGCAGCTCGTGCACATCGCGCACACCAGCGTCGATGACGAGGGCGCGAGCCCCACGCGCTTTGAATGACGTGGCCAACAAATCACCAAAATAACCGTCGGTGCAATCCGCAGTGATCGCCGCGACAACGATGTCGCCCGGATGAATCTGCTCGGCAACGACATGCATCATCCAGTTATCACCCGGGTGCAACAGCACGGTCACCGCGGTACCCGAAACGTGCGCCCCCGAGAAAATTGGACGCATGTAGGGTTTGAGCAAACCCACCCGTCCCATGGCCTCATGCACAGTCGCTGAGCCCAAAGCACCCAGGCCATCGGCCGATGCCCTATCCGCGCGGGAGATGTTGCGATAAACAACGCCGAGTTCGTACATTGATCGATCCTTCAGTGCCAATACATGCCGTGCTTGCGTTTAAGGTCTTCCGCACCCGCCGATGCCAAATAATTAAGAAAGCCCTGCACAGCCATTAATCGGTGAGCGTCGTCGGCAATCGCCAGCGGGATGCCGCCAGAGAACGTCGTGATGAATGCGACATCCTCCGGCAATGTGCCAAGCACATCAATGCCTGCAAAAC
>CAIPGD010000461.1 GCA_903864485.1 uncultured bacterium
ATAGGCCAGCATGGTGTCGGTGACCCGGGGCTCTCAGCGATTAATCTTCAGCGCTGAATACACAGTGCTTCGGATTCAATGCTTAATAATATAAAGATCTTTGCTGCGAAAACGATCCATGACGTTCTCGGTGGAATAACCACCGACATACGATTTCACCAGCCGCGGCAGCGAGTACTGCAACAATGGAATGATCGGATAGTCCGCCATCACCAGTTCGGTCGCCTTGGTAAACAGGGCGCTGCGCTTCGCCGGATCGGTCTGCTGCGCGCCCTGCTGGATCAAGGTTTCCGCTTCGCGGTTACAGTTAAAATTATTGTTCTGATCTGAATCGCATTTCACTAGGGCCAAAAAGGTCGTCGCGTCGTTGTAATCCGCGATCCAGCCATTACGTGCCATCTCGAAATTACCGTCATGGCGGCGCTTGAGCAACACCTTGAATTCCATTGCCTCGAGTTCGACTTGAAGTCCTAGCTTGGTCTTCCACTCGGAGGCCGCAAAGATGGCCATTTTCTTGTGATAGTCGCTCGTGTTGTAGATGAAGGTGAACTTGGCGCCAGGTTTCACCCCAGCCTCTTGCAAGAGGAGCTTGGCGTCGGCGACGCGTTTCGCCATCGGCCACTGGGCCCAGTCGTAGGCGCTGACTTCGGCGCCCTCGAGGCCCTTGACGAAGAGTCCGTAGGCTGGGGTCTGGCCGTCGGCGGTGACGCGCTGCGCGAGCAAATCGCGATCGATCACCATGGAGAGGGCCTTGCGCACCCGCACGTCCCGAAAGAAGGCACTTTGGGTCTGAAACGAGTAATAACGTAGCCCGAGCATCGGCGAATTTCGCGTCTCAGCTGGGTACTTTTGCGAGGTCTTCTCAAATGAGCCGGGTGGCAGCTGGTACACCCAGTCGTTCTCTCCGGTCTCGAACAACTTGACGTCCGCATTGCCGTCTTCGACCGGCAGATAGGTCACCTGGTTCAGTTGCACCTGAGCGGCGTCCCAGTACTGCGGGTTCTTCTCGAGGATCACCTTGCTGTTGACCTGCCACTGCTTGAGCACGAAGGCTCCATTGCTGACGAGATTGCCGGGCTTGGTCCAGTCTTTACCGTGCGTCTCGAGCGCTTTCGAATGGACCGGGGCCAGATTGGGATTGGCCATCAGCCCGGGCATAAAGGTGATCGGCGTCTCGGTCCGGATTTCCAGCGTGTTCTTGTCGATCGCTTTGATACCCAATTCGCCCAAAGGTTTCTTGCCGTTGGCCACGTCCTTGCCGTTGGCAAAAAAATCGCCAAACGTGTGGGCGTATTTGGATGCGGTTTTAGGATCAACCAAGCGCCGGATACCAAATACAAAATCCTGCGCGGTCACTGCATCGCCGTTCGACCACTTGGCGTTCGGGCGCAACTTGAACACCCAGGTCAAGGCGTCTGTTTGCGACCAGCGCTCGGCCACACCGGGGACAATCTTGCCGCGCGCGTCATTGGCGGTCAGCGGCTCAAACAGATCGCGCACGATGTTGGCAGCACCCACCGATTCAATCAGTGCGGGGTCGAGAGACTCGGGCTCTGAGCCATTGTTGCGGATGATGGTTTGGGTTGGATGGAGTGTCACGCCTACTGGGACCACCGCGGCAAAGCCTGGTTGAAGCCCAAGCAGGGTCGTCATGAGACTGAGCGCCGCGGCCTTGCAGAACGAACGCGCAAAGAACAGTTGCGCGGTGATGGCGCCTGGCAGGTTTTTCATGGCGGGCTGAAATTAGGGTTGCACGCGGGGTTCGACATCGACGTACTTCCAGAAGTCGCGCATGAACGGATGTCGTTGATACCCATGGACCCAGGGTTGGCTAAGATCGGTCAGGATGCGGTGAGTTCTGAACTTGTAGGGCATGTAGGCCACCAGGATCTTGACAGCCTCTCGAATCAATTCCACCCGCTGCGGGCCGTCTGGCATGGCGCTGATCTGGCGGTACAACTCGTCATAACGTTTGTTATTGAATCGGGCATGGTTTTGCTGACCCTTCGATTCGGAATAACCCAAGGCCAGCACGCTGCCGCCGTCGGTGCCAGAAGCGCTCAAGCCCAAGCCCCACATCATGAGTTTTCCGGCCCGCGACGCCTTTAGATGCTCTGGCCATTTACCCTGTTTGAAATCTAGTTTGATCTGGATCGCATCCATGTTTTTTTTGAAGATCTCGTCGAGCTCTTTTTGAGCACCACCGGGTATCGTTGAAAACTCTAGAATTAGTGGCTTGCCGTCGGGTTGATCGCGCCAACCATCATTATTCTTGTCGGTGTAACCAAAAAGATCGAGCAATGCGATCGCTCGCGCCCGATCAAACTGGCCCATCTCGGAGCGCATCTGCGGGTCGTAGCCGATTGTCAGGGGCATCACCGGCCCGTGCGCGATGATCGCCTGACCACGCCGCGGCAGCCGGACTTCTTCGGCCGAGTTGTACGCAAGCCCGATTGCACGACGAAGCGCCACTTTGTCGGGGGTGTAACCACCCACGACCGGGTGCTCCATCGCGAAGTACATAAAAGTCACGTCCGAGGACGGCACGCGAACCATTTGGATCCCGGCCTTTTTCAGGTTCGGGGCCAGCTGGTTACGCGGGATCGCCTGGTTCACAAAGCTGTTAGGCAAGCGCTCGATGAGGTCATGCTCCTTATTCAGAAAAGCCAGCCAGCGGGGTTGCTCTTCTTCAACAATCGAGACCTCGACGCGGTCGATCATGGGTAGCCGTCGGCCTTTGAGTTCAGTGGCAATGGCTTGGGCGATGGGATCTTCCACCGGGGGCTCGGTCTCGTAGAACTGTTCCCGAAAGTTCGGGTTGCGTACCAGACTGATTTTCGATGAACGGCGCCACTCTCCGAGTTGAAAGGCACCCGTGCCGACGGGGTGTTCCATGATTCGATCGCCATAGGCCTCGACCACCTCGCGCGCGACAATCCCGTAAATCCCCGGGTCGGCCAGAAGGTTCGAGACGAACCGGGGGCGCGCCTCACCGACTCGAAACTGCACCGTGTAACGGTCGAGCGCGCGCAGCCCGGCGACTTCCGTGTTGTAGTCAAATTTGCCGTTCGCCTGGGCTTGGTCGCGTAACGCATCCAGCCCGAGAATCTTTTCTTCCTTGACGCCGCTCAGCGACGGGCTTTTGTTTTTCGGGTCGAAAATTCGCTTGTAGGTGTAAACCACGTCGTCGGCGGTCAATTCACGCTTTTTGCCCCCAAAAGCAGGATCATCCGCAAAATAAATCCCCGCTCGGAGTCGAACTGTGAACGTTTTGAAATCCTCCGAAACCTCGGGCATATCCTGAGCCAGGTTCGGCTTGATTTTTGCGGGTCTTGCCAGATAATCGTAGGTGTAGAGCGAATCGAAGATATTGGCTGTCAAGATGCGTGAATACAGGTCGCTCAGCTGGGCCGGGTCAAAACCCGTTTCGGCGATCGGAAACGCATAGCGCAGGACTTTCTCTTGGCTTGCAGTTGACGGAGTGGCTGCTTGGGCAAGCGTCCCGCTCAGTGCCGCGTAAACTAGGGCAAACAGGGAAAACAGGGCAAGCCTCAGGCGGACCAAAGGCCTTGATTTATTAACTGGTTTTATCACGATCTGATGATTTTTCTCGCATGCGTTTGATCATGCCCGACCCCGAAGTGATGGTCAATTTCGGTCTGGACCCGAGATGCTGACTTATTTCCTGCGCCGGCTCCTGCAAATGATTCCGACCCTGATCGGGGTCGTTTTGCTGGTTTTTTTCCTGTTCAAGTATTTCGGGGGCGACCCGGCTGAAATTCTGGGCGGGCTTCAGGCGACGCCTGAGCAGATTGAATCCATTCGCACCGAATTGGGTTTGAACGAACCGGTCCGGGTTCAGCTCTGGATGTTCGTGACCAAGGTCGTGACCTTCGATTGGGGCAGCAGTTGGGCCACCCGCGAACCCGTGCTGGAAATCTTCAAATCCCGGTTGCCGGCGACGCTGACGGTGATGATTCCGATTTTGTTGCTCGAGGTCGCGCTCGGCATCGTGGCGGGGATGGCCGTCGCGTATGTGCGGGGTACTCTGACTGATCGCGTTGTGATGATTGTGTGCACGATCGCCATGTCGATCAGTTTTCTGGTGTACGTGATTCTGGGCCAGTATGTCTTTGCCTTTCAGCTGGGCTGGTTCCCGGTGCAGGGTTGGTCGGCGAGCACAGCGACCAATTTGATCAAGTTTGCGCCGTTGCCCGTGTTTCTGGCGGTTGCGGTCAGTCTCGGGCCCTATACGCGTCTGTATCGTAGCTTTTTTCTCGATGAGATCAATCAGGACTATGTGCGGACCGCTCGGGCCAAGGGGGTCGGCGAGCAGCGGATCTTGTTTGTGCATGTGCTCCGTAACGCGATGATCCCAATCCTGACGAACGTGGCGACCCACTTGCCGAGCGTGTTTATCGGGTCCTTCCTGATTGAAGTGTTCTTCTCGATCCCCGGGCTCGGGCGCGAGGTCTATACCGCCGTTAATCGAAGCGACTATCCCGTGATCGAGGCGGTGACGGTTTACCTCGCGGTCCTGACCATGGCTATCAACCTGCTCACCGATCTGCTGTACAAGGTGGTCGACCCGCGCGTGGTCCTGAAATGAAGGCGCCACGCTCCCCTGGCCTCTGGACGATGGCTTGGCTCAAGTTGCGCGATGACCGGGTCGGTATGTCCTCGCTCGCGATCGTCTTCGGGTTTGGCGTGCTGGTGATGTTGGCGCAACTGGGCCTGGTCGCCTCCGACTGGCAGCGTGAGGTGGCGACGCCGTTTGCACCACCGCATTGGGTTGGACCCAATACGGATTCTGAAGAGATTCAGACTCAGGCGGAGGGCTCGCCGGTGTTGGATATCAGCGCGGTCGATCCCTTGGCTCCGCAGTATGACGCGTGGGCCCGTCAAGCCGCTCAGGTCACCGAGGTGGTTACGCAAAAGTCTATTACCCGGGCCTTAGGTGCGGATCGGATCGGCCGTGACGTCTTGGCCAAAGCCATCAAGGGCGCGCAGGTTTCGATCACGGTCGGCGTCGCGGCGGCGCTGATGGCCACCCTGATCGGGACCTTATTAGGCGCATTGGCCGGGTATTTCGGTGGGGCGATCGATGATCTACTGGAATGGCTTTACAACGTCTTTAACTCGGTCCCCTACGTGTTGTTGATTTTTGCACTTGCTGCAGTCTTTAAATCAGGCCCGATGGCTCGGGTGTTCAGCAATGGGATCGCCCCCGTGGTGATCATCTTAAGTGTGGTCGGCTGGACGGGGATCTACCGCCTGGTGCGGGCCGAGTACATCAAGCACCGCGGGCGCGAGTACGTCCGTGCGGCCGAAGCGATTGGGGTCAGTCATCTGGCGCGAATGTTTGGCCACATTCTCCCCAACGTCAGCCACGTCGTCCTGGTGCAGCTAAGCCTGCATGTCGTGGGCTTCATTAAGGCCGAAGTCATTTTGTCCTTCCTGGGACTTGGCGTTTCGATGGATATGGTGAGCTGGGGGACGATGCTGTCGGAGGCGCAGACCGAATTGGTGCTGGGCAAGTGGTGGCAACTGGTCGCCGCGACCGGATTCATGGCGCTATTTGTCACGGCTTTCGCGCTTTTGACCGACGCGCTGCGTGACGCACTCGATCCGAAGCTGCGCTAGTTTCAGGAACTCACTTGAATCCCGTTACCTCCAATGACCCTTCGGCCGTTGCCTCCCAGTCGGTCTTGACCGCGGTCTTGACCGTTCAGAACCTTCAGATCGCTTTCGATATGGGGTCAGCGGGCGTTCATGAAGCCGTTCGCGGAATCAGTTTTTCCATCCCCGATCAGCAGACGGTGGCGCTGGTAGGCGAGTCCGGCAGCGGGAAGAGTGTGACGGCCATGAGTCTGCTGCAGTTGTTGCCGGACAATGCACGGATCCACCCGGGCAGTCAGGTGCACTGGGCCGGTCAGAACCTTCTGGAATTGCACGGCGAGGCCATGCGCCGAATCCGTGGTCGCGAAATTTCAATGGTTTTTCAGGACCCGATGAGTTCGCTGAATCCCGTGCAAACGGTGGGTGATCAGATCGCAGAAGTCCTCCGAATTCAGGGCGGCATGAGTGCCGGGCAAGCGCGAACACGAGTGCTCGAGCTGATGGAGGAAGTCGGCCTGCCCGAACCGCGGGCGCGGGCCAAAGCGTATGCGCACCAGCTATCAGGGGGGCAACAACAACGCGCCATGATCGCGCTGGCGATTGCCTGCGAGCCGCGCCTGTTGATTGCTGACGAGCCAACCACAGCGCTCGACGTCACGGTGCAACGTCAGATCATCGATCTGTTGTTGCGCTTGCAGCAGACCCGCCGGATGAGCATGCTTTTTATTAGCCATGACCTCAATCTGGTTGGCGAACTCGCGCATGCCGTGGTCGTTCTGCGCCGTGGTGTGATTCGAGAGCAGGGACCGGCTGAAGCGATTTTCAGGACGCCCAACGACCCGTATACCCGCGCGCTGCTTGCCTGCCGACCCGGGCTTGGTAGGACAGCACACGGCGGTGGAAAGCGGTTGCCGACCATCGAAGACTTACTCGAACCGCAGGGCGGGGACGGTGTTATGGCGGACCCGGTTGCGGACCCGGTTGCGGACCCGGTTGCGGACCCGGTCGCGGACCCGGTTGCGGACCCGGTTGCGGACCCGATTTTGCAGGTCACGGGCTTGCGCAAAGACTATGTCTTGAATTCGGGGCTTCTTTGGGGCTTGTTTGGCGGGACCAAAATTGCTGCGGTCCAGAACGCGAGTTTCACTTTGAACCGCGGGCGCACGCTGGGCGTGGTTGGCGAGTCCGGGTCTGGAAAGACGACGCTCGGTCTCATGCTGACCCGATTGCTCGCGAACAGCGCCGGTGAGATTCGTTTCGCGGGTCACGACCTGACGGCGTTGACGGCGTCTGGCTTAAAGCCGTTTCGGCGCCGGATCCAGATCATCTTCCAAAACCCCTACGCCAGCCTCAATCCTCGCTTTACGGTCGGCCAGATTCTGACCGAACCCCTGCGCGTTCATCAAATCGGTTCGAGTGACGACGAACGCGAGGCGTTGGCTTTGCAGTGGTTGGAGCGCGTGGGCCTTACCGCGCAGGCGTTTGGCAAGTACCCACACGAATTTTCGGGCGGGCAGCGCCAGCGGATTGCGATCGCCCGGTGCCTGACGATGCAACCCGAGATCCTCGTGTGTGACGAGTGCGTGAGTGCACTGGACGTCAGTGTTCAGGCCACGGTGCTGAATCTTTTGCTGGATCTGCAGGAGGCCTTTGGATTGACCTATGTGTTCATCAGTCATGACCTTGCCGTGGTGCAGTTCATGGCCGATGAGATTCTCGTCATGCGTCAGGGCGAGATTGTCGAGCAGGGTCCGGCCGAATCACTTTATGCCAATCCGCAGCATCCTTACACGCAGCAGTTGCTGGCAGCGATTCCAAGGGGATTCAGGGATTCAGGGATTCAGCAAGCGCCAGCCCCTCGTGCGACACCGCACTGACCTGGCACCGGCCATCAATGGATCCCGACCCGTGGTCGGGATCATGGACGTGAGACTGGCCAGCCCGGGGGTGGTCTGCTTACCATCGCAACATCTGGACAATCAGGGGGTGGATTGATGAAGGAATTTCCGAAGACGTTTTCGAAGCCTTGGGAACGCGAAGACGAACTGGGTTGCCTGCAGGAAGAACTGCGCACCCTGCGCGAGACCCTGGTGAGAGTCCAGACCGCCCTCGGTTCGGCCGAGGAGGGCGAGCAGTTGATTTTGGTGGCGCGCCATGCGGCGCTCGCCGAAGAGGAACTGGCTGAAATCGACATTGCGATCCTGGCGGGTCAAGAAGTGCCGCGGCGAAAAGCCACGCTGCATTGAGGTTCTGAACGCCTGACCCGGGCCTCGTTAGGGATTTCCAGGATTGTGTTGCTGGGTTATCATGGGGATCTCCGAGGGGCGCTGCAACGTCCAGAGCTGGGTGACGGTTGCCAAATGGCTGCGTCGGGTTGATCAATAACCACCCCATCACTGGCGCTAGGCTCGGAAACGTTCCAACGGCGCTCGCAATCGATTGGTTGCGGGTGCGCATTGGTTTTGAATCCTGACAGGATCTCAAGGCGCGTGTGCCCTTGCACACCGGTCTCCCTTAAATGGTCGCGTACCGACTTGGAGAACCGCCTTGAATGCACCCACTCATAAGGCCGCCCTGGCCGCAGAACTGTCCTTTACTGATTGTCGGATCGCCGATATCTCGTTGGCTGATTGGGGCCGCAAAGAGATCGAGATCGCCGAGACCGAAATGCCCGGTCTGATGGCCGTCCGTGCCGAATATGCGGCGTCCCAGCCGTTGCGCGGCGCGCGCATTACCGGCTCCTTGCACATGACGATCCAGACCGCTGTGTTGGTCGAAGCGCTGCAGGCGCTGGGCGCCGAGATTCGCTGGGCGTCGTGCAATATCTTCTCAACCCAGGATCACGCGGCTGCGGCGCTGGCGGCGCGTCGCACACCGGTCTTTGCGGTCAAGGGCGAATCGCTCGATGAATATTGGGAATATACCCACCAGATCTTTGACTGGCCCGTCACTGATGCCAACCCGCATGGCACCGCGAACATGATTCTCGACGATGGCGGCGATGCCACGATGCTCCTGCATCTGGGCGCGCGCGCAGCCCACGACCTGAGTCTGCTTGATCACCCTGATAGCGAAGAAGCAGTGTGCCTTTTTGCATCGATCCGTAAGCGCTTGGCCACCGATCCGGGCTGGTATCAGCGCCAGCTCGACAGCGTGGTTGGTGTGACCGAAGAGACCACTACCGGAGTCCATCGCCTGATCGAAATGAGTCGTCGCGGCGAGCTCAAATTCCGTGCGATCAATGTGAATGATTCTGTGACCAAGAGCAAATTTGATAATTTGTACGGATGTCGCGAATCCTTGGTCGATGGCATCAAGCGCGCTACCGACGTCATGATCGCCGGCAAGGTCGCGGTCGTCGCTGGCTTTGGCGATGTTGGTAAGGGCAGCGCCCAGGCCTTGCGTGCCTTGTCTGCTCAGGTCTGGATTACTGAGATCGATCCGATCTGTGCGTTGCAGGCGGCGATGGAAGGCTACCGGGTCGTCGACATGGAATATGCAGCCGACAAGGCCGATATTTTCGTGACGGCAACCGGTAACAAGGACGTCATCACCCGCGCGCACATGGAGCGCATGAAGAATCAGGCGATCGTTTGCAACATCGGTCATTTTGATAACGAGATTGACATTGCCTCGATCAAGGGCGACTCCACCGGATGCCAGTGGATCAACATCAAGCCCCAGGTCGATCATGTGGTCTTCCCTGATGGCCATCGCATCATCATGCTGGCGGAGGGCCGCTTGGTGAACCTTGGCTGTGGGACCGGACACCCAAGCTTTGTGATGTCGGCCTCGTTTACCAACCAGACCATCGCGCAGATCGAACTCTGGTCGCATCCCGATCAGTACGAGAGCGGTAAGGTCTATGTCCTGCCCAAGCACCTGGACGAGAAAGTCGCTCGCCTGCACCTCAAGCAGATTGGCGCGACGCTCACGCAACTGAGTCCATCGCAGGCCTCGTACATTGGCGTCGATCAGGAGGGGCCGTACAAAGCCGATACCTATCGCTACTAATGCGCGGGGTGATTGATCCCTGAGGGTCTGAGTCGGTGCGGATGCGTGCCGATGCGGTCTTGGTCGAACGTGGCCTGGCCGCATCGCGCACCCTGGCGCAACGCCTGATCGCAGCAGGTAGCGTCTGGGTCAATGACGGGGGCGGTGTTCGGACTGTGGCCCGCTCGAGTGAGCTGATCGCGCCCGAGGTGGAAATTGGCGTCAATGCGGCCGATCCCGCCCTGCGCTATGTCTCGCGGGGTGGGCTCAAGCTGGAGCTCGCTCTGGCGCGGCTCTTGAACCTTGGATGGCGCGCCTCCGAAACCGTTGCACTCGATGTGGGCCAGTCGACTGGGGGCTTTACCGACTGTCTTGTGCAACACGGCGTACAGAGCGTGGTCGGGGTCGATGTGGGGCATGGGCAATTGCATCCGCGTCTGGCGGCGGACCCTAGAGTGCGCACCTTCGAAGGCATCAACGCGCGGGCTCTGAAGGCCACGATGTTGGGGGATTGCGTGCCCGCAGAGGGCTTTGGACTGGCCACGATCGATGTGTCCTTTATCGCTCTCGATGGGGTGTTGGCGCCGGTGGTGGCCTTGATCCGAAATGGCGGTTGGCTCGTCGCCCTGATCAAGCCGCAATTCGAACTTGGCCCGACCGCCCGCGACCGTCACGGCATCGTTCGTGATGCCGCCTTATATGGGCCGCTTCTACAACGGATCGCGGCGACCTGTACGGGACTGGGTTGTGTGGTGTTGGAGACGCTGGAGAGTCCAGTCACTGGGGGTTCGGGGGGTGAGGATGGCAATCGGGAATTTTTGTTGATCGCGCAAAAAAGAGGATGTGATGATTCCAGTCAGTTTTGAATTTTTCCCGCCCAACACACCGGCAGGAGCGGAGCGTTTGCGTAGCGTCCGAGCCGAGCTCGATAGCCATCGACCCGAGTTTTACAGCGTGACCTATGGGGCTGGTGGCGCGACGCAAGAAAAAACACAGGCGACGGTGCTGGAGATTGCGGCTGCCGGCCAGACGGTTGTACCGCACCTTTCGTGCGTTGGCGCTAGTCGCGAGGGCATTCGGACCCTGCTCGAGGATTGGCGGGCACGCGCGATTCGACGCATCGTTGCACTGCGTGGCGACTTGCCGTCGGGGATGGTTCAGGGGGGCGATTTTCGTTTCGCCTCAGACCTGGTTGGTTTTATTCGCGAGGCCACCGGTGATGCTTTCCATATCGAAGTGGCGGCCTACCCCGAGGTGCACCCGCAGGCACGTAATGCACAGGCCGATCTCGATGCGTTTGTGACGAAGATGAATGCGGGCGCAAATTCAGCCATCACGCAGTTTTTTTATAACGCGGATGCGTACTTTGCCTTTGTCGATGCGGTTCGCGCGCGCGGCATTGACGCACCGATCGTACCGGGCGTGATGCCGATCCAAGCGTACTTTAAGGTGGCACGTTTTGCTGAAGTCTGCGGTGCCGAGGTACCGCGCTGGGTGGCACGCCGAATGGAGGGTTACGGCGACGATACCGCGTCGGTGCGGGCGTTCGGGCTAGATCTGGTCAGTACGATGTGCGATCGACTGCTCGCTGGCGGTGCGCCGTCGATTCATTTCTACACCTTGAATCAAGCGGATTTGTGTCATGAAGTCATTCGCCGGATTCAGCCTTCATCTTGAGCGGTTGACGCCTTGAACACCGCGTATTCGGTGACGATCGCATCTAGAGCGATGTCATGGGCTTCAGGCACCAGCTCACCGATTTGTCCAAAGGCTCGGGCGACGCCGATCGCAGGGGTCCGTCGGGCAGCCAGGGTGCGGTCATAGAACCCTCCGCCATAGCCCAGGCGCCATCGGCGTGCATCAAAGCCTAAGCAGGGAACAATCAGCAAATCGGGTTCGACGGCAATAAACGGATCGGGTAGCGGGATCTGCCAGGGCCCGTTGACGAGGCGGCTTGATGGCTGCCAGAGCCCGAACTCCAGGGCTTGATTCGCGACGGTCCGCGGCAAGGCCAAGCGCCAGCCGCGCACCCAAGCTTGCGCGTACCAGACCGACAAATCGGGTTCTCCGCGAACCGACCAATAGACCCCAACAATGGGCTCAGAGCGCGGGATTGACTGTTGCTCCAGGGCTTGAGCGATGATCGGGTCAAGCTGCTCAGTTAGCGCGGCGTTGGCTGCTGCTCGTTCACTTGCTGGCAGCGCATTGCGTGCGGCGAGCAACTGCTGCCGTACCTCAGCCCGTTCGCACGGAGCCACCCGTGAGCATGCTAGATTGCCAACCGCCATGACTGTCTCGCTTCGTCCCCTTTGTCGCGCCATGTTATCCCTGAATCGGGTCGCGGCCCTCTTGCTTTGGATGGTCGGCGCGATCTGCGCGGGCGCTTTGGCGGGCATCGATTCCGCGCAGGCGGCAAGTTCGCCAAGTTCGCCAAGTTCAAAGCACGACCCGAAATACGACACTAATCCCCCCACTAAGCACGACACCAAGCCCGCTACTAAGCCCGCCAGTAAGGCCTCGACAAAACCCCCCGCCGCCAAGCATGCGAACCCACGCCGCGGAGCATCGGCCTCGGCCTCGGCCTCGACCTCAGCATCTGGTCGGCATGCGCAAGCCGCAAGATCCAAGCCGCGATCGGGGGTCGTGATTTCGCCCCCACCAGCGATTCAATCCCCTGCCCCTGCCCCTGCCCCTGCGATCGCGCCAGTACTCCCGGGAGCAGACGCTCCGATGACAACTGCGCCTCCGAGCGCACCTTCAGCCCCCAATCAAACCCCAGCCGCGGCCCCTGCTCCAGCGGTCTTGCGTGCGGCGAAGGCGCAGTTGCCGCCTTTGCCCAGCGACGATCTGGTCGTCAATGCGCGTAACGCCTTTGTTGCCAATGACCTTAACCGGCTCAATGTGGCGGCTGCGGCTGTCGAACCCACCCACCCGTTACGCGTTCACGTCGATGCCTGGCGGTTGCGTTTGCAGCTCAATGATTCCCGCAACGAATCCCGCAACGAATCCCGCAACGATTCACGTTTCGATGCAGACGCCAGCGTGCGGGTTTTTCTGGATCGGTTCGCCGGAACGCTGGCGGCGGACGGGGTGCGCCGGGACTGGGTTCTCTCGCTCGCGCGGCGTGGTCTTTGGCCCGAATTTGAACAGCAGTTTCAGCGTCTGCCCGCACGAGGGCCGGATGATCCTCAGCCTGGTTGTGCGGACGCAAGGCACCGGGCGATCACCGGGGACCCGATCGCCTTGGCTGCCGCGCGTGAAGCGCTGCCAGTTGGCCGTGAACTGGGCGAAGCCTGTCAGGCCCTCCTTGAACAACTCGCGGGGCAGGGTGTCCTTTCCCAAGCGGATATCTGGCGTCGACTCCTCGCAGCCGTCGATGGTGGCGCACTGGTCGCTGTGCGTAAGTTCGCGGCCCTGTTGCCTCATTTCGACGAGGGGCGAGCGCTCAGCGCCGCGCTCGATCAGCCCCAATCTGAAGTGTTGGTCGCGCCGAACGCGAATTTCCGCGAATTGGTCGTGATCGCGTTGGCGCGGCAGGCTCGCAATGAGCCGCTGCAGGCCGCTGAGCGTTTGATGCGCTACGGCCCTCGATTGAGCGACGAAGATCGGGCTTGGGTCTGGGCGCAGGTCGCCGCAGCGGGCGCGCGCAGGCTCCACCCGGAGGCGGCCCAATGGGCCCAGCGCGGCGCGATTGTAGCGGGGGCGGGTGTCCCGCTGGGGACGGTGTCGGATGAAACCCTGGGCTGGCTCGTGCGCGCGGGCTTACGTAATCGCGACTGGAAGCTCGTGCGTGGCGCGATCGAGCGAATGACCGAAGTCGGTCGGGCCGATCCTGCCTGGCGCTACTGGTGGGCCAAGTCGATGATTGCGGAGGGTCGACCTGAAGAGGCGAATCAGCAGATGCGGGCAATCGCCGGGCCCTGGAACTTTTACGGACTCCTGGCAGCCGAAGAGCTCGGCATGGTGCAGACCCTGCCGCTGCGTCCATCGCCCTCGACCGAGGACGAGATCGCAGAGGTTCTGGGCCAGAACGGCGTTATTCGGGCCCTTAAATTCTCCGACCTGGCGCTGCGCGCGGAGTCGGTCAAGGAAATGGCATTTACGGTGCGAACGCTGACCGATCGGCAGATTTTGGCGCTCTCCGAAGGTCTGCGTCGGCGCGGGCTGCATGATCGATCGATCGCGGTCGCGGAACGGACTATCACGACACATGACGCGGGTTTGAGGTTTCCGACGCCCTACCGCGAACTGCTGAGCGAGGCGGCGCGTGCGCAGTCGCTCGAGCCCGCTTTTGTGTATGGGCTGGTTCGTCAGGAGTCGAGGTTTCTGGCCGAGGCCCGTTCCGGGGTGGGGGCTGCGGGTCTCATGCAGTTGATGCCAGCGACCGCGAAGTGGGTGGCGCGTAAGGTCGGTGCGAATGGATTTACGCCGGGGCGGATTAACGAGCCCGATCTGAACTTGCGCTTTGGCTCCTTTTATTTGCGCCGGGTGCTCGATGAGCTCGACGGGTCGCCGATGTTGGCGGCTGCGGCATACAACGCAGGCCCGGGCCGCCCCAAGGCCTGGCGCGCTTCGCTGCCAGTGAGCGTCGAAGGGGCTGCGTTTGCGGAGACGATCCCGTTCACCGAGACCCGCGATTACGTCAAAAAGGTGTTGGCCAATTCGGTCGCCTACGCGGCCCTGCTCGAGGGTGGATTGAACCCGCCACGGCTGCCCTCGCTCAAAACCCGCTTGGGTCAGGTGGCTCCAAGGGCTGCAGTCCCCGGCGAGGCACCGTAGAATCCTGAGATCTCAAATTTCAGGATGAAAACGCCATGCGCCACGAACGCATTGTTGTGCTTGGTGGAACGGGGTTTATCGGTCGCCATCTTGTAGCCCGGCTTGTCGCGCAAGGCTGTCACGTGGTTGTGCCCACGCGGCGCAGTCAGCACGGCCGAGATCTGAAATTCCTGCCGACGGTTGAAATCGTTGAGACGGATCTGCATGACAGCGCGGCGCTGACACGACTCCTTGCGGGCAGTGACGCCGTTGTCAATTTGATTGGTGTGCTCCATGACAAGCCCGGTGAGCCGTATGGCGAACACTTTGCGCGGGCCCATGTCGCGCTGCCCCGGCGCCTTGTCGAGGCCTGCGGACGCGCCAACATCCGCCGAATCATTCACGTCAGTGCGCTTGGGGTTCGGCTTGATCGGCGTGGCCCTTCGATGTACCTGCGCTCCAAGGCGGACGGTGAGCGCGCGATTGAACAGTCGCTGACCGACTGGACTATCCTGCGGCCTTCGGTGGTTTTTGGACCCGACGATCAGTTCTTGAACTTGTTTGCGGGCTTACTCCAGTTCGCCCCGGTGATGCCGCTCGCAGGCGCCTCATGTCGTTTTCAGCCGGTCTATGTCGGCGATGTTGTCGCGGCGATTGCGGCGGCCCTCGACGAAGCCAGCACGATTGGTAAAACGATTGAACTGGCGGGGCCCGAAGTCTTCACCCTGGCGGAACTCGTGGCCTGGGTCGGCCGGGTCAGTGGCCACCCAAGGCCGATCATTCCGCTCTCTGCGGGTTTGGGCAAATGGCAAGCCTGGTTCCTTGAGCACTTGCCCGGTCCCACCCTCATGTCCCGCGATAACGTCGATTCGATGGCCGTCGATAACGTCGTTAGTGGCGATTTAGCCTGCTTTCCAGCCGAATTGGGCGTGCGTCCGGTGGCGCTCTCGACCATCGTACCGACTTGGCTGGCGACCGATGCAGATGCGCGCCACGGCGTCGGTCATTACATCAATCTGCGCGAGCGCAGAAATCGATGAATGACGCGGGGGCACCCGTGTTACCCGTTGGCGCTAAGGTCTACGTGGTTGGGGGTGCCGTTCGGGACGCGCTACTCGGCCTCGAGGGCGCTGATCGCGACTGGGTCGTGGTCGGTGCCCGGCCTGAACAATTGATTGAGGCGGGCTTTAAGCCCGTCGGTCAAGATTTCCCGGTGTTTCTGCATCCGCAAACCCGCGAGGAATACGCCCTCGCCCGCACTGAGCGCAAAACCGCTCCCGGGTATCGGGGCTTTGTGTTTCATGCCGCCCCCGATGTCAGTTTGGAGGAGGATCTCGAGCGCCGCGATCTGACGATTAATGCGATGGCTCAGGCCGCCGATGGTCGTTTGATTGACCCGTTTGGGGGGCAACGTGATTTGGCCAATCGGGTCTTGCGGCACGTCGGACCCGCCTTCTCCGAGGACCCCGTACGAATTCTTCGACTGGCGCGTTTTGCGGCCCGTTTCGGGGATTTCAGGGTTGACCCAGAGACCCAGAAGCTGTTGGGCACGATGGTCGATGCGGGCGAAGTCGACGCTTTGGTCCCTGAACGGGTTTGGCAGGAATTGGCCAGGGGCTTGATGGAGCGTCAGCCGTCGCGCCTGTTCGAGGTCTTACATGGGTGTGGAGCGCTGGCGCGGCTATTGCCCGAACTCAATCGTGTGTGGAATGATCGCTTAGGGCGACGGATCGATGAAGCCGCCTCGAACGACGAACCCTTGGATGTGAGATGGGCCTTGTTGACGATCGACCTGACCAGCACCGAGGACAGTTCAGGCGCCGCAGTGATGGCGCAGCGTCTTCGCGTGCCAGCAGAACTGCGCGCCATGGCTCAGTTGGTCGCTCGTGAACGCGGTTCAATTGAACGAGCGTCCGATTTGTCAGCCAACGCCATGCTGGAAACCATCGAGCGCTGCGACGGAATCCGGCGCCCCGATCGGTTCTTGCGAATGCTCAAGGCGTGCTCGTATGTGCAGGCGACCACGCATCCTTCCACGCACTCGTCGACTAACCCGTCCGCGCCCGGGGATCAAATCTCGCACGCTGAGCGTTTCGTGCGGGCTTTGAACGCAGCGCGGGGCGTCGACGCAGGCGCTGTCGCCCAAAGTGTCCCCACCGAACTTGGATTGTCCGGCGGGACCCCGTCCGGCCAGACCTCACCTGACGCAACGGTCTCGGAGCGGATTCGCCTGGCGGTCCAGCGCGCCCGGATCGACGCAATTACCCGGAGCGCGGCAGTATGAAACCGATAGTCGCCAGGGCCTGCTCGACCCCCTTAATGCACCGGTCGGGAGATTTGTTGTGGGGTTTCATGATCGGCGCAGTACTCGCACTGACCGGTTGTGCTTCGACGGGCGATCGGTTGGCAGAGCTCCGCCAGGCCAATGAAGTCCCTCCGCTCGCGGCTAAACCGGACGCTGCGATCACCGCGTTTTCGTCCGCGCGGACCGGCGAAGATTTGCCAGGGCAGTGGCAGCCCTTCCTGCTCACCCCAAACAAGAAGAAGACGCACTGGCGGCTCGAGCGCCCGGTGCCCTGGGATGCGACTTTAGATGCAGCGCCCGGGATGACCCGGAAATGGTTGCAGACGGGCGATGGATCCGCAGCAATATCGCAGGGCGGGCTTGCGCCAGAGCGCGACGGGTTGAAGCGGGTCTCCAACACCGCCGGACCCGGCCGGGTGTCTTCCCCCGCGCTGGCACTGCGTGGGGACGCTGAACAGGCGGCCTCGGGCATCGCGCATCCGGTTGGTCGTACGATTGCCCCGAACGAACAATTGCAATGGGACTGGCGGATCGATCTGCCACCGAGCGATGCGGACCCCGGTGACCGATCACGTGAAGACAGTGCGATGCGGGTGGCCTTGTCGTTCAATGGCGATCGGTCCCAAATGCCCGCCCGTGAGCTCATGCTATCGGACTTATCGCAAGTATTGACCGGACACGAAATCCCTTACGCAACGCTGGTCTACGTCTGGGCGCCAGAGCGGGAGTTGGGGGAAATCGTAATTGATCCAAGAACCACTCGGGTTCGTTCGATCGTTGTCGGCAATCAAACGACCCCCATGCGCACCTGGTTGCGCACCCGCCGGGATGTGGCTGCGGATTTCGCCGAGGTGTTTGGCGAGCCACCAGGGACATTGAAGGGTATCGCCTTGTTTGTCGATGCCGATCACACCGAATCGCGGGCGATCGGCTGGTACGGTGATTTGAGTTTGCGCTGACCGATTGGTGATGGTCTCGGTGATTACGTTATTCGGCCTAAAGCAGCCGACCGAGCCCGGCTGCGATCAGGCTCAAAATGATCGTGGAGCCGAGCGGTAGCGGAACTTCCAGACGTCCAAGTCGCAGGGTGAAATCACCCGGCAGACGGCCGATTCCAAACCGACGCAGCAGTGGCGTTAGTCCAGAAAAAAGAATGAGCGCAAGAAGCGTCACAATCATCCAACGGATCATGATCGACGCTCAAGCGACATCGATCGGTCACCCTGGCGAAAGCCAAGTGGGGTCGTTTCCGGCATTCCCCGCGTGAATGCAATCACTTTAAACAGCTCGCCCATTTCAGCTTCAGACAGTAACAGTTGGACGGCGGCGATTTGGGCGCTGTGTTCTCGCACGGCGGTGGGTGGCAGAGCGCTTAGGTGATCCAACAATCCACAATTGATCAAGAAGCGGGCTTGGCTGGTGTATCCGGCGCAGTTCATCCCGGCGCTCATCACCGCTGCCGCGATTGCGCTGAAATCGACGTGTGCGGTGATATCGCGCTGACCGGGGTCGATCAATGGGTCGGGGTGACTTCGGTGCTGGGTATGGCACATCAGCGTACCGGTGTGGCGGGCCGGGTGATAAAACTCCGAGCGAGGGAAACCATAATCGATCAGCAGAAGCGCTCCGTGTCGAATCCGCTCAGCAACACTTGCCGCCCAGCCGACGGCTTGTTCGGGCCATTCACTTAAGTAGCCTCGTGCGTCTGCAACGGACCACCCGGCTTCCCCGATCGCTCGTGTCACGTCGTGTGCATAGGCCGGATCCGCCGCTCGATCGGACCATGCGAACGGGGTTTGCCCTGGGGAATCAGCGCCCGCTGATGTGGCCCCGCCAGGGATCCCTTGTGTGCCCCCATTTGCGACCCCATGTGCGACCCCATGTGCGACCCCACGCTCCATCACCTGGCCGCAATCGGCCACAAAGAGGCGCACGGGCAGCGCATCAAGCAGTTCGTTGGCCAGCACCACGCCGTCGATCTGTTCGGGCATGCGGTCGAGCCAGCGCACCCTCGCGGCCAGCTCGGCCGGAATTCGCGCCAAGGTGTCGCGTTGCCGCTCGCGCATGGCGCTCGATAGCTCGATGATTTCATACGTTTCAGGCGCCTGTCCCGCCTGAGCACACGCTACCAGCAGGTCTGCAGCGAGTTGTCCGGTTCCGGCCCCGAACTCCAGGATCCGCGCGGGGCCGCACTCGAACCATTGCAGTAGCTGGGCCGAGAGAGCGCCCGCGAAGAGCGGCGTCAAGGCCGGTGCCGTGATGAAGTCACCCCCGCGCGAGGCTGGGCCAATCGGGCCCCCCGATTCGTCCGTCGGTTGGTGATTCCGCCGTTCGTAATACCCCACGCCCGGCGCATAAAGCGCCAGCGCCATGTACTGATCAAAGCGCAGCCAGCCGCCGGCTTGATCGATCGCGTGGGTTATTCGGGTCTGG
>CAIPGD010000462.1 GCA_903864485.1 uncultured bacterium
ATTGCCTGTTTGGCGCCCGGGGGCGAGGTTGTTTTAGCAGGGTTTTACAAGAGCGATCTGAGTTTCGCTTTTGCGCCTGCGTTCATGCGTGAGGCGCAAATCCGTGTCGCGGCGCAATGGAAAAAACACGACCTGCTGGCGGTGACACGACTCGTTGAAAGCGGCGCCCTCTCACTCGAAGGATTGATCACTCATACATTGCAACCCGGTCAGGCGCGCGAGGCCTACGAGATTGCGTTCGGCGATGTGCAATGCCTCAAGATGATGATCGACTGGCGGGTTTGATGCACTCGCCGAATCACTCGCCGAATCACTCGCCGAATCCGAGGCGGATTGTCGTTCTCGGCGCGACCGGAACGATTGGGGTTGCAACGGTCAATGCCTTGGTGCGGCGCGGGCACGAGGTCGTCTGTTTCGTGAGACCCCGAGCGGGCGCCGGTGGGGCGTTAGGGCCGCAAGAGAGCCAACACTTGCTCGCTGGGGCAACCGTCCGGTTTGGCGAGATCACCGATCCCGACGCATTCGCGCGGAAGGGGCTTTGTGGCGAGCGATTTGACGCGCTCGTTTCATGCCTTGCATCTCGAACGGGGGTGCCCGAGGATGCCTGGGCGATTGATCATCGAGCCCATGTGTACGCGCTCGATGCGGCGCGCAAGGTGGGCGTGCGCCAGGTCGTTCTTCTTTCTGCTATCTGTGTCCAGAAGCCCATCCTGGCCTTTCAACAGGCAAAGTTGGCCTTCGAGAAGACGCTGATTGAATCGGGGCTTATCTACTCGATTGTCCGGCCAACGGCATTTTTTAAGTCGCTGTCGGGGCAAATCGATCGGGTCAAACGCGGCAAACCTTTTCTGGTCTTTGGCAACGGCGAGCTAACGGCATGCAAACCGATCAGTGATCGAGATCTGGGCAATTACTTGGCCGATTGTCTGGATGATGACAGGTTGCATAACCGGATTCTTTCGATCGGTGGCCCGGGCGAAGCAATGACCCCGCGACAGCAGGGGGAGCACCTCTTTGCGCTGCTGGGCAAGCCACCCCGATTCAAGCAGGTACCCGTTGCATTGTTGGATACGATCGTTGCAGTCCTCGGCGGATTGGGCCGCTTGATCCCGCCACTCGCATCGAAAGCCGAGTTGGCCCGGATCGGGCGCTATTACGCCACCGAATCCATGCTGGTGCTAAATCCCGAAACCGGGTGTTATGACGCCGCGGCGACACCTTCGACAGGATCCGATACCCTGTTCGACTTTTACGCGGATCTGGTCAGCGGCACCGTATCTGCCGAGCGCGGCGACCACTCTGTTTTTTAAGATGACCCAATCTGTCGAGCCGCGACCCGCGGCGATGCGATTCATTCTGCTGGCCGTACTGATCGACATGGTGTCGATCGGATTGATTGTTCCGGTCCTGCCGGCCCTTGTCGGCAGCTTCACGATCAACCCAGCCGATCAGAGCTTGTGGTTTGGCGTCGTCATGTTCGCCTTCGGAATTGCTAATTTCTTCGGGTCTCCGCTGCTTGGCGCGCTCTCTGACCACTACGGGCGCAGGCCAGTACTGTTGTTGGGTTTTTGTGGTCTGGCCCTCAACTTTTTTGCAACGGCCTTGTCCACAGCGCTTTGGGTACTGATTGCGGTGCGTTTGGTTGGGGGCGCCATGCAGGCCAATGCAGCGGTCGCCAATGCCTATGTGGCGGACATTACGCCGCCGGAGCAGCGCGCGAAGCGCTTTGGCATGTTGGGCGCGATGTTTGGGCTTGGATTCATCATTGGGCCGGCGCTGGGGGGGCTTTTAGGTTCGATCAATCTGCATTTACCCTTTTTTGTCGCGGGAACGCTTGCGCTGGTGAACTTACTCTACGGTTACTTCGTCCTGCCAGAATCATTACCCCAAGAGCGGCGTCGCCCGTTTAAGTGGTCCGCGGCGAATCCAATAAACACCTTGCGCTCGCTTGCCAGGCTTGAGGGCGTTGGGCTGCTGATACTGGTTGTTGGATGCACCGGATTGGCTCAGGGAGTTTTGTACAACAGTTGGGTTCTTCATAACCAATTTAAGTTTGGCTGGAGTTCGCTCGAAAATGGCTGGTCGCTGGCAGCGGTTGGCGTCGTTTCAGTATTGGTCCAGGGGGTCTTGCTTGGGCGTCTACTGAAGCGATTTACAGCCCAGCGACTGGCCGTCATTGGGCTGGTGTCGTCGACGATCGCCTATGCCGCCTGGGGGGCTGCCACCGAAGGCTGGATGATCTACGCAGTGGTGTTTTGTAACTTGCTAGGATTCACGGTCACTGCCTCGATTCAAAGCCTCATTTCTGCCGCGGCTGACGCGAAACACCAAGGCGAAACGATGGGGTCGGTCAGTTCGATCACCAGCTTTATGGCTGTGATCGCGCCCCTCATCAGTGCGCCGTTGCTGGGCATGGTGTCCCACCTGCCGGCCGGCGACTGGGCAATTGGGACCCCCCTTTATTTCGGAGCTGTGTTGCAGGGTGCGGGCCTCGTGTTTGCCTGGCTGCATATTCGACGTGGCGTCTGAGGGGCCGGGGCTGCAAACGGTGATACAAACGGTGCCGCAAACGGTGATGCAAAGATTCCGCACACCCGTCACCTTACGAGGGGACCACGCAAGCCTGGTGCCCCTCGAGACTGCTCATCATGACGATCTGGTGCAAGCAGTGAAGGACGGGGCACTTTGGGAACGCTGGGTCACCGCGATTCCGGCGCCCCAAAATATGGCAGCCGAAATTGCGCGTCGTCTTGAACTTCAAGAACTCGGAACTATGCTGCCCTTTGCAATCATTGTGGCTGGTCGAGCGGTTGGCATGACCACGTACATGAACATTGATGCCCTCAACCGACGGGTCGAAATCGGTTCAACCTGGCTTCGACAGAGTGTCCAGCGAACCCCGGTGAACACCGATTGCAAGCGCTCCTTACTCGCGTATGCGTTCGAGACGCTCGACTGTATTGCCGTTGAGTTCAGAACCCATCGGTTCAACCATCAAAGCGTGCGGGCGATCGAGCGTTTAGGTGCTCGATTGGATGGTGTCTTGCGCAACCACCAAATCAACTTGCATCCGTTGGCGCCGCAAACCCTGAGAGACACCTGTGTCTACAGCATCATCGCCGGTGAATGGCCTACCGTTAAAGCGCACCTCGATCATCAGTTGGGCCGTCGCGGCGGTTGACCCGCCTCGATAATCGATTACGCCGCAGCACGATGCACGCTTTATGGATGGTGTTGGGGGCGTTTTTGTTTGCGAGCATGGG
>CAIPGD010000463.1 GCA_903864485.1 uncultured bacterium
GTGCCCTTGATCAAACGAATGGGCGCCGCCTTGATATTGATGACCGGAAATGTCGAATCCCCCCTGGCGCAGCTGGCCGATATTCATCTGGATGCCCGCGTCGAGCACGAAGCCTGCCCGCTGAATCTGGCCCCGACCACCAGCACCACCGCGGCGCTTGCGCTGGGCGATGCCCTCGCGGTGGCGCTCCTGGAGGCGCGCGGTTTCTCGGAGACGGACTTCGCCCGCTCCCACCCCGGCGGAATGCTCGGCCGCCGTCTCTTAACCCGGGTGAGTGATGTCATGCGGGCCGGGCCAGCGATTCCGCGTGTGACAGAAAATGCCAGCCTGACCGAGGCATTGCTCGAAATCACGCGCAAACGAATGGGGATGACGCTCGTGGTCACCGCGACCAATCCAGACCAGCTGCTCGGCATCTTCACGGATGGTGATCTGCGTCGATTGCTCGAGCGATCGACCGACCTGGGCTCGATTCAAATTGATTCGGTGATGACGCGGGCGCCCCGGACCCTGCGCTCCGACGCATTGGCCGTCGAAGCCCTGCGCTGCATGGACGAACGGCAAATCACGCAACTGGCCGTCGTCGATGACCATCGGGTGGTGGGCGCCCTCCACCTGCATGATCTTCTGGCGGCCAAGATCGCGTGAATACCGATATGGGCACCCCCCTCACCCAATTGCCGGCCCGAGCGGCCAGGATCCGCGTCGTCGCGCTCGATGTGGATGGCGTTTTGACCGACGGTAGCTTGCACTTTGACCGCGATGGTGATGCCGGCAAGTCCTTCTCGGTACGCGACGGCTTTGGCCTGCGCTTACTGAGCGAAGCGGGCATTGAACTGGCCATCATCACCGGCCGAAAATCAGGCAGCGTTCGGGCCCGCGCGATTGAACTTGGCATCACTCACGTAATCGACGGAGTTCGGGACAAAGCCAATGCCCTGCGCGAGCTGGCTCAGGTTTGCAAAGTTGAGCTCGAGGCAGTGGCCTACCTGGGCGACGACTGGCCCGATCTGACCGCTCTGCAGATTGCCGGATTGGCCGCCGCTCCAGCCGATGCAGAGCCCGACGTTCGAGCACTTTGCCACTGGGTATCTAGCCGTCGCGGCGGACAGGGTGCCGTGCGGGAATTCGCCGAGACTCTCCTGGAGTGGCGGGGCCAGCGCAGCGCGCTACTGGCACATTATCGCGGCGGTCACGGCCGCTCCGCCGGTTAGGCACGATGAACGCCATGAACGCAATGACCGGGGGGCAAGCGATTAAGCGCCAGCCACGGGTCAATCCGGATTGGACTTGGCGATTACGTGAGCGGTTGCCGGTGATGGCCTCGATTGCGATGTTAATGATCCTGGCCGGAATGACGGGATTTTTGGCGCAGCGAGCTGCCCGCGAGCATCGGTCTATTGCGCAAGCCAGTCACCCTGAGCGCCCCGACTGGTTCATCGAAGGGTTCAATCTGGTGCGACTCGGGCTGAGCGAACGGATCACCTGGCAAATCACTGCGCAGCGAATGCAGCATCGCCCACAAGATGATGCGGTTGAACTGGTGCAACCCGTCATCGTTCGCCTCGAACCCGGCCGCCCAACCCTTGTGATTCGCGCACAAGAAGCCAAGGCTCTCGAGATGGGAGACGTCACCCACCTGCGTGGACAGGTTGTGCTGACCCGCGCAGCCGACCGCGAAGGGCCCGCATTGAAGATCAAGACCGAGCAACTCGATGTCCTCGCGGCCAAAGACTTCGCGCGGGCCGAGGGCCCGGTTCAGATCGAGCGCGGCGGATCAAACTTGACCGGGGTTGGATTGGAATTCGACAATGCCGCCGGACGCCTTCAGCTGCTCGCAGAGGTACGAGGCCATTGGGTCAGCCCCGCTCCTCGTCCTTTTTTGAACCGGTAAATACCTGCTTGTGAAACGCCTCCGATTTCTGCGAGTCGTCCCCACCGTCATTTTGACGGCGGTACTGATGGTTCAGACCCCAATGCTGCGCGCGGAGCGGGCGGATCGGTCGCGGCCGCTCCAGATCGAGGCGGACCGGCTTGATTACGATGACCTCAATAAAGTCAATGTGTTCAACGGTCGAGTCTCGCTCAGCAAGGGATCACTGCTGATCCGGGCCGATCGGATCGTCCTGCGCGAAGAGCGTGACGGCACGCAAAGCGCCGTTGCGACCGGTCGCCTCGCGACTCTACGTCAGCGCCGTGACGCGAGTTCGGAAAGCTGGGTCGAGGGCCAGGGTGAACGCATTGAATGGGATAGCCGCACAGAGATCGCGATCTTCTCGGAGAAGGCGCAACTACGCCGTCTCGACGGCGCGCGTGTGGTCGATGATGTTCAGGGGGGACGAATCCGCTACAACACAGGCACGGAAGTTTACGAAGTGGACAGCACCGGGGCCGCCACGACCCCCGACAATCCCAACGGTCGGGTGCGGGTGACCATCCAGCCGCGGGCCCAACGACCTGCCCGTGAGTAACCCGTGAGTAACATCAGCCGGCTGCGCGCCACCCACCTGCGCAAGAGCTACCAGGGCCGGGAAGTCGTCCATGACGTCTCTCTCGAGGTCGCAAGTGGCGAAGTCGTTGGGTTGCTTGGCCCGAATGGCGCCGGAAAAACCACTTGTTTTTACATGATGGTCGGACTGGTGCCGTGCGACGACGGGCAAATCGAACTCGATGATCAACCGATCGGGCACTTGCCAATTCACCGGCGGGCTCGGATGGGTTTATCGTATCTGCCGCAGGAGCCTTCGGTTTTTCGCAAGCTCACGGTCGAAGAAAACATTGCAGCGGTCCTTGAACTGCAACCCGGCCCCGAGGGTCGTCGACTGGCGCCAGGGCCCCTGAGTCAGCGCCTAAATCAGTTATTGGACGACCTGCAGATTACGCACCTCCGAACTCACCGCGCGCTGTCCCTGTCGGGTGGCGAGCGGCGGCGCGTCGAGATCGCTCGTGCACTGGCCACCGAGCCGCGGTTTGTGTTGCTGGATGAACCATTCGCGGGAATCGATCCGATTGCCGTGATCGAAATTCAACGGATTGTTGGTTTTTTGAAAGATCGGGGGATTGGCGTCCTGATCACGGACCACAGCGTACGGGAGACCTTGGGAATCTGTGACCGAGCGGTTATTATTAATTCCGGCACCGTTCTTGCTTACGGGCGCCCTGACGAAATCATCGCTGATGAGGGCGTTCGCCGCGTATATCTGGGCGAACACTTTCGGATGTAAGGCACGAAGCTTCCGCAGGGCGTATCGTAGGCCAACTAGCGCCCGCTCTTTCGCCCTCTCATGAAGCAGTCGCTCCAGCTCAGGTTTTCGCAACATCTTGCGCTCACCCCGCAGTTACAGCAGTCGATCCGACTTCTGCAACTGTCGACGCTCGAACTCAACCAAGAGATCGAGCAGATGTTGGTCGACAACCCAATGCTCGAGCGCGCCGACAACCCGATGGACGGGATGTTGCGTCTGGATTCGCAGGCCTCGCCGATCTCCAACCCGCCAGTTGCCTTAGGCACCGACCCAGGCGAACGCATCAGCAACCGCGACGAAGGCGGCGAAGGGAACAGCCCGACCGGGGCCAGCGAATTTGACCGCGAGAGCGGAACGGCCGGGACCGACGGGACCGCGGCCGGCAACGATTCAGACGCGCGGGACGCCGATTCGGGCGGCAGCGACGGCGGGATTGACCAGGGACTCGATTGGGGCGCTGATCGCCGCAATCGCGATGACGACGACGATGACCGTGAAAGGCCTCAGGGCGCCGGCACCCGCCTTACGCTGGAAGCCCACCTGCTGCAGCAACTGAGCGCCGCGCGATGCAGCCCGCGTGACGCTGCGTTTGTGCATCTCCTGATCGGCGAACTCGATCACAACGGCTGGCTGCGAACGTCGGTCGAGTCATTGTTTGCCGATCTGATCGATCGACTCAAGACCCTTCAGCTGCGACTGTTCGATAACGGCGATGCCACGGCAGCTCAATCCACAGAACTACCAGCGCTCTTCAGGCTCTTGCTGACTTTTGCCCCTGCCGGCTGGAGCGCGCGCAGTGCACATGAGGCCAACGCCCTTTTAAATGAGCTCCTCGGTTCTGGGGAGTTTGAAGATCACGAAGGCCAGCAAACGCTTGGCGAATTACAGTTAGCCGAAATGCAGGCTGGCCTAAATCTGCTGCGCAGCTTTGATCCGGCCGGCGTCGGCGCGCGCGATCTTGCCGATTGCCTGAGCCTGCAATTAAAGCGGCTGCCAAGGCGGCAATGGCCTTCGGTCGACGGCTGGGAGGCGGCCTGCGCGATCGCGCAAGATCACCTGCCGCTCTTGGCCGCGCGTGATTGGACGCGTCTCAAAAAGGCCCTCAATCTCAAAGACCACGAGGAAGACGAGCAGACTCTGCGCGACGCTCAAGCCCTCATCCGAACCCTGCAACCGCTGCCGGGACAAGATTTCGATGGTGAAGAGGCGGCCTATGTCCTGCCGGACGTGATTGTGCGTCGCACCAAAGCCGGCTGGACCGCCGCGCTCAACCCCGACGTGATGCCGCGTCTACGGGTTAATGACCTCTACTCCCGCATCCTGCGCCGCAACAAGGGACCAAACAACCTGTCAATGCAGTTGCAGGAAGCACGCTGGCTGGTCAAGAATATCCATCAGCGTTTCGACACGATCCTAAGGGTCGCCCA
>CAIPGD010000464.1 GCA_903864485.1 uncultured bacterium
GCGCGTATTCGGCGGGCAGGGTGACGAGATTGCCCTGAACGAGGTTGGGTGCGAGACCCGAGGTATGGCCGCTGGCGACTCCACTGCGGAATTGAGCGCGCAAGGCGCTTCCAGAGCCGTGAACTAGATGACTTGATTGAATCGATGGCATGGCTTCACCTCAAAAAACGGGATTCACGGGTCGATTGGAGGGCGGGCACTGCCGACCGCGCTCCGGATCGATGAGCGCAAAGCGATTGCCGCCGCCCGGGCTGCCACGTCAAAGTTTTCTCCAGAACTTGCGTACAGGATATCGCGCGATGAGTTGATGATGCTTGCCTTCGACCCAGCCGCCCGGATCGTGGCTTCGAGATCGCCCCCCTGGGCGCCGATCCCGGGGATCAGAAGCGGCATGTCGAGACCAACGATGGTGCGCACACGTTCGATCTCGGCGGGGAAGGTGGCTCCCACCACCAGACCAATACGTCCCGGTGCGCCCCAGCCACCCTGATCGAGGGGTATTGACGCCAACTGGGCGACTCGTTCAAACAGCGGACGGCCCTCAGCCACCAGGGACTGCAAATCTGAGCCGCCCGGGTTTGAGGTTCGACAGAGCAAAAAGATTCCGCGCTCTGGCCATTCCAGCCAGGGGGCGATCGAGTCTCTTCCCATGTAGGGACTCAGGGTCACGGCATCGGCCTGATAGCGATCGAAGGCCTCGCGCGCATACTGGACTGCGGTCGGTCCGATATCGCCGCGTTTGGCATCCAGAATCACGGGGACGCCTGGGTGCGCGTGGTGAATGTGGGCAATCAGGGCTTCGAGCTGTTCTTCCGCCCGTTGGGCCGCAAAGTACGCGATCTGAGGTTTGAAGGCACAGACCAGATCGGCGGTCGCGTCGACGATGGCACGACAAAATGTAAAGATCGCATCGGATTTGCCAGCCAAATGTTGGGGCATCCGCGCGGGGTCGGGGTCGAGCCCAACGCAGAGTAACGAATCCCGATCGCGCATGACCAAATTGAGCCGTTGGCTGAATCCGGACTCCGATGAGGCTGTCACGGTCGTTGTCACTGTGTCTCCCAAAGTCTCCAAAACAGTGTCCCCAAAAAAAATCCACCGGCTAGTGCATCGACTAGCCGGTGGATTCAGTCGTGCGATGAACGACTTAGGACATTAACGGTCCGGACATTACATGTCCATGCCGCCCATGCCGCCCATGCCGCCCATTCCACCCATGCCGCCGCCCATGCCGCCACCAGCTGGCTTGTCTTCGACCAGCTCAGCAACCATGGCGTCCGTCGTCAGCATCAGGCTTGCGACCGAAGCTGCGTTGAGGAGCGCCGTCCGGGTGACCTTGGTTGGATCAACCACGCCCATTTCGACCATGTCGCCGTACTCGCCGGTCTGTGCGTTGTAACCGGTGTTGCCGGTCGCTTTCAGCACTGCGTTGACGACGACGCTTGGCTCGTCGCCGGCGTTGGCCACGATCTGGCGCAACGGCTCTTCGACCGCGCGGAGCACGATCTTGATGCCAGCTTCCTGATCGGGGTTGTCACCCTTCACATGGATCGCCGAACGGGCGCGCAGCAGAGCCACGCCACCGCCGGCCACGATGCCTTCTTCGACGGCTGCGCGGGTTGCGTGCAGTGCGTCTTCGACACGGGCTTTTTTCTCTTTCATTTCGAGTTCAGTCGCAGCACCGACACGAATGACTGCAACGCCGCCGGCGAGCTTGGCCACGCGCTCCTGGAGCTTCTCACGGTCATAGTCCGAGGTTGCTTCTTCGATCTGAGCACGGATCGACTTGACTCGTGCTTCGATGGTTTTGGCTTCGCCAGCACCGTCGATGATCGTCGTGTTCTCTTTGCCGACTTCGATCCGCTTGGCGCGGCCGAGGTCTTGCAGAGTCGCCTTTTCGAGCGTCATCCCGGTCTCTTCAGAGATCACGGTGCCGCCGGTCAGGATGGCCATGTCTTCGAGCATCGCTTTGCGGCGATCACCGAAGCCAGGCGCTTTGACCGCAACGGTCTTCAGGATGCCGCGGATGTTGTTGACGACGAGGGTGGCCAGTGCCTCACCTTCGACTTCTTCGGCGATGATCAGCAGCGGACGACCGGCTTTGGCCACCTGCTCGAGCACCGGCAGCAGTTCGCGAATGTTGGAGACTTTTTTGTCGTGCAGCAGCACGAACGGATCGTCCATGATCGCGATTTGCTTGTCAGGGTTGTTGATGAAGTAGGGCGACAGGTAGCCGCGGTCAAACTGCATCCCCTCGACGACGTCGAGTTCGTTGTTCAACGACTTGCCGTCTTCAACAGTGATCACGCCTTCCTTGCCGACCTTCTCCATGGCTTCGGAGATCAGTTGGCCGATTTCGTGGTCTGCATTGGCCGAGATGGCACCCACTTGCGCGATTTCTTTCGAAGTCGTGCAGGGCTTGCTGATGTGCTTCAGTTCTTCGACCAGAGCATGGACTGCACGGTCGATTCCGCGCTTGAGGTCCATCGGGTTCATTCCGGCGGCGACAAATTTCATGCCTTCGCGAACGATTGCCTGGGCCAGAACCGTAGCGGTCGTGGTGCCGTCACCGGCGTTGTCGCTGGTCTTGGAAGCGACTTCCTTAACCATTTGCGCGCCCATGTTCATGAACTTGTCTTTGAGTTCAATCTCTTTGGCGACGGAAACACCGTCTTTGGTAACGGTCGGCGCACCGAAGGAGCGCTCGAGGATCACATTACGGCCCTTGGGGCCAAGGGTCACTTTAACGGCGTTGGCGAGAATATTGACACCCTCGACCATGCGGTGACGGGCATCTTCACCAAAAAATACTTGCTTTGCAGCCATTGCTGGAAACTCCTGAAATGATTCTCAGATTGAAGAGATAGGTTGTCGCAACTCGAGCGCGAGTTATTCGACGACAGCCATGATGTCTTCCTCGCGAAGAACGAGGAGTTCTTCACCGTCGACTTTGACGGTCTGGCCGGCGTACTTGCCGAACAGAACTTTTTCGCCGACTTTGACGCCAACAGCGCGGACGCTGCCATCGTCGAGGAATTTGCCGTTACCGACTGCAAGGACTTCACCTTGATCCGGTTTTTCGCCCGCGTTGTCGGGGATCACGATGCCGGAGGAAGTTTTGCGCTCTTGATCCAAGCGCTTAACGATCACGCGATCGTTCAGTGGACGCAGTTTCATCAGATTTCTCCTGGAGGACTGTTTTCGACGGATGATCCAGACGGCGTAACATTCGATCTGACGTTCGGCGGGACGCATCACACCGAGTCAAATCCACGTCGAACCTGAGTTCGAGGTCGGAGTGCGTTGTTAGCACTCATCTGGAGCGAGTGCTAATATACGGGTTACCAGCATGGTTATCAAGTCTGCGTTTGGAATCCTCGTTAGATTTCTGACCGCTTCGCTGAGCGCAGTACTCCAGTTGAGTGCGATTGCGGCGGGCGCTCCTGCCGCTGGGGCCGCAGGGGCCGCGGTCGACAGCCCCCGTCCCTTAACGATCCCCGCCCCAGTCGCAGACGCTCTGCGCTCCGCCGGCATCCCCATGGGCGGGCTGGGCTTGGTGGTTCGTCCACTGGATGGCCGGGGCCCGGTGCTGGAATATCAGGCTGGTCGACCTTTCAACCCCGCTTCAACGATGAAACTCGTGACCACCTATGCTGCATTGGGCGTGCTGGGTGTGGACTATCGGTGGCGGACAACATTTCACGCCGGTGGCCCAGTCGTTGGGGATCGCTTGCGCGGCGATCTCATTCTGCGGGGCGGGGGCGACCCCAAACTGGTGGTTGAAGATCTGACCGAATTGATTGCTCGCTTGCGGGCAACGGGGATCCGGCAGATCGATGGTGATTTGGTACTTGACGATGGTCTGTATCAGGACGATCCAGCCGAGGCCGCGTCGGACGCACGCGAATTCGATTCGACTCAGCCCTGGGCGGTGCGCCCTTCGGCAGCGTTACTCAACTTTCGGGCAGTGGGTATCACCGCGACCGCTGGGGCTGGCGGCGACTCTGCCCGAATTTCGCTCGATCCCCCGCTAACCGGCGTTGACATGACGGGGCGGGTGATTGTTCGGCCTGGGCCTTGTCGCGAAGCGCCGCTATTAGATGCAAGATGGCTGTTCGACGGCGCAAGCCTGCGGGTGGAGGGACGAATGGCGTCCGGTTGTGGCGAGGCGTCTACCTGGATCGCCGGGCCACCTCCAGCTCGCTATGCCCGACTGCTGTTCGGTGCGCTCTGGGAGGCTGCCGGTGGAACCCTGGCGGGTGCTGCTCGGATAGTGCCGGGTGCAGCCCAGGGGCGGCCGGTACTCGCGGAGTGGGTCTCACCCCGCAACCTGGCCGATGTGGTGCGGGACGCGAATAAATTCAGCAATAACGTCATGACGCGCCAGTTGTTATTGCAGGTCGGGGCGCATCGGGCTGGTGTGCCCGGGACGACTCAGAAAGGGGCGCAGGCGATCGCTGACTGGTTGGCTGGTCGTGGGGTCGGGTTGCCCGACCTGATTCTTGAAAATGGTTCGGGTTTGTCGCGCAACGAACGGATCAGTGCTGATTCGCTTGCCCGCCTCTTGGTCCACGCGGCGGCCGATGCCAATCTGGGGCCAGTCTTTGTCGATTCGTTGCCATTGGCTGGGGTCGATGGCACGATGAAGCGACGTTTGCAGGGTGAGCCGATCACGGGCCAGGCCTGGATCAAAACGGGCTCGGCCAATGAGGTTCGCTCAATGGCCGGTTATGTGCAGTCCGCGTCCGGTCGACGATGGGCTGTCGTGATGCTGGTGAATGGGCCTGGGGCGCAGGCTTCGACACAGGCTCAGGATCGGTTGCTGCGCTGGGTGCACAGCCAGCTCTAAATTCCGAGCCCCAGTGCGTCGAGCAAAGTCGCCATTTTGGCCTTGACCGTGGCGTCCATCGCGATGGGTCGGCCCCATTCGCGTTGGGTCTCTCCCGGCCACTTGTTAGTGGCGTCGATCCCCATTTTGGATCCGAGGCCAGACACTGGCGACGCAAAATCCAGATAGTCGATCGGTGTTGATTCCGCCATCAGGGTGTCGCGGACCGGATCGACCCGAGTGGTCATTGCCCAGATGACTTCTTTCCAGTCGCGCGCATTGATGTCGTCATCGACAACGATGATGAATTTGGTGTACATGAACTGGCGCAGGAAGCTCCAGATTCCGAACATGACCCGTTTGGCATGCCCTGGGTATTGCTTGCGGATCGATACGACCGCCATCCGATAGGAGCATCCTTCGGGGGGCAACCAAAAATCAACGATCTCGGGGTACTGCTTGGCGAGGATCGGCACGAACACTTCGTTCAGGGCGAGCCCCAGAATGGCGGGCTCGTCCGGGGGTTTGCCGGTGTAAGTCGAGTGATAAATCGGCCGGTCACGCATCGCCATGCGCTCGATCGTGAAGACCGGAAACCAGTCTTGTTCGTTGTAGTAACCGGTATGGTCGCCAAAGGGTCCTTCGAGCGCCATCTCCCATCCCGTCCGCGCACTTGGGGGCAAGGGTCCCTTCCAGCCCTGCGCCCGGGCGTGATGCTCGGTCAGGCCCCCGTCGGGATCAGGACGCAGAACGCCTTCAAGCACAATTTCTGAGGAGGATGGCACCTGCAGATCCGATCCGAGGCAGCGGACCAGTTCGGTGCGTGAGCCTCGGAGAAGCCCCGCGAATTGATACTCCGAGAGCGAATCAGGCACGGGCGTGACTGCACCCAGGATCGTTGCTGGGTCGGCGCCCAACACGGTCACGAGCGGAAAGGGCGTTCCCGGATGCGCCTGCGCATGATCTCTAAAATCGAGTGCGCCGCCACGATGGGCGAGCCAGCGCATGATGGTCTGCCGCGGGCCAATCACTTGTTGCCGGTAGATCCCGAGATTTTGGCGGGTGCGATGCGGGCCACGTGTGACCACCAGGCCCCAGGTGATTAGAGGCGCCGCGTCGCCGGGCCAACAGTGCTGGATCGGTAGACGCCCAAGGTCGACCTGGTCACCCTCGAACACGTTCGACCGCCAGGGGGCATCGGAGACGATTTTGGGTGCCATGCTCAGCACCTGCCTCAAAACGGGTAGTTTTTCCCATGCGTCCTTCAGGCCGCGGGGTGGGTCAGGCTCTTTGAGGTAAGCCAGAAGCTTTCCGACTTCGCGCAGGGCTTCGACGGACTCTTCGCCCATTCCCAATGCAACCCGCTGCGCCGTGCCGAACAAATTCGTTAGCACGGGCATACCCCACTGCCGACCACTGGCGTCCTGGGGCTGCTCAAAAAGCAGGGCCGGCCCACCGCTGCGAAGGACCCTGTCGGAGAGTTCGGTCATCTCCAGATGAGGGGAAACCGCAGTGGTGATTCGGCGTAATTCGCCCTGGCGTTCGAGCTGGACGATGAAATCGCGTAGGTCTTGATATCGCATCGAATCATTCTCGCATGCTGACCCCGATGGTTGACACACAGGGGAGTCGTTGCTTACCCTTGCCGCCCTTGCGTTCGCAAAAGAGAGTAATGGATGCGTGATCTGAGGATCGCGAAAGACCGTTTGCCGGAGCAGGCAGAGCGTTCAGGTTTTGCCTGTTGGGCTGAAATGATGGCGCCACTCGTGGTGGGGCTTCTGCTTGGGCTCGTGCCCTTGCCACCGTTGATGCCGCCCCCCAACCCGTCGCCCATTCCAGTTGCCGGTCAGCCACTGCTCGCCGAAACGACCATCAGCGTACCGACGGTGCAGTCGGCGCCTGAAGCGTCGGCTGAGCCCCTGAAGGCGACCAAACCCTCCCCAACCGTTACGCCGGGCCCCGCGCCTGCGACGCCAGTGCTTTCCAAAGAGCAGCACCACGTGGCCGACTTTATTACTCGGACGTATCAGGTCGCAGCGGACCAGGCAGGTCCAATCGTGGTGAATGCCTACCGGGCCGCCCGCGATGCCAAGATTGATCCGCACCTCGTTCTGGCCGTGATGTCGATCGAGTCGCGTTTTGACTCAAAGGCGAAAAGCGCCCGAGGTGCGCAGGGCTTGATGCAGGTGGTCACCCGGGTGCATGCGCGCCGGTTTGAACCGTTTGGTGGGATAGCGGCAGCTTTTGATCCGATCGCAAACATTCGGGTTGGGACCCAGATTTTGAAGGAATACATCATCAATGCTGGGTCTGCCGAGGGGGGGCTGAAGGGTTACGTAGGTGCCGCGGGCAATGGGAATGACGGAGGCTACGGCAGCAAAGTGCTGGCCGAGCGGGCGAAGTTCGCGGCGGTGGCCGCAGGACGCGCGCCCGCCACCTCGGTTAGCCCCGTGGCAAAGGGCCAGTCTGTGCCGCCGGTCCAGTCTGCAGCGCCTGCCCAGCCTGCCCAGCCTGCCCAGCCTGCCCAATCCGCTCCGCCACAACTGAGCCTCGAATCTCCGCCAGCCATCGACCGACCTCGCGCCGGAAGCTGAAATCCCAGTGAGCGGCTTCTCCCCAGCCTCAACCTGCCTGGGTTCGATCTCACGAGCCGCGTTGGCAAAACGTACCGACCGCATTGAACCGTTCCGCGTGATGGAGCTGGTCAAGAGGGCGGTTGCGTTGGAGGCACAAGGCCGCTCGATCGTTCATTTATCCATCGGGGAACCGGACTTCACCGCGCCCGAGCCCGTGATCGCCGCATTGGAGATTGCCGCACGCGGCGGCATTACCCAGTACACGGCGGCCTTGGGCACATCGCGATTGCGCGAGGCGATCTCGACCCACTACGCCGAGCGCTGGCAGGTCAACGTGCCGCCTGAACGGATCGTGGTGACGGCGGGTGCTTCCGCTGCCCTGAATCTGGCCTGTGCTGCGTTGGTCGATCCCGGTGCCGAGGTGCTGATGGCCGATCCGACCTACCCCTGCAATCGAAATTTTGTCGCGGCCCACGACGGTATCGCGCGGTCGATCAAGGTTGGTGCTGAAACCCGCTTTCAATTGACAGCAGACTTGGTTGATCGTCATTGGGGCCCCGAAACTCGAGGGGTACTGGCCGCGACCCCGGCCAATCCAACCGGCACCTCGATGCCGTTTGCCGAACTCAAATCGATGCTTGAGGTGATTCGGGCTCGCTCCGGTTTTGCTCTGATCGATGAGATCTATCTCGGGCTCAGTTATGACGCGAACCCCCGGACAGTGCTCGAACTCGGCAGCGAGATGGTGGTCGCGAATAGCTTTTCGAAGTTTTTCCACATGACCGGGTGGCGTTTGGGGTGGTTAGTGGTGCCGCCCGATTGGGTGCCCGCGTTCGAGCGCCTCGCCCAAAACCTGTACATCTGCGCGTCGGCGCTGGCCCAGCACGCCGCACTGGCCTGTTTTACGCCGGAAGCGATGGCGGAGTTCGATCGGCGCCGCGATGTGTTCCGGGCGCGCAGAGACTGGCTGGTGCCGGCACTACGCGGTCTGGGTTTTGACATTCCGGTCGAACCCGACGGTGCGTTTTATGTCTGGGCTAACTGCGAGCGGTTCGGAATCGACGCGGTGACGCTGGCCGACCGATTGCTCGACGAGGCGGGGGTATCCCTCGTGCCCGGCACTGATTTTAGTGCGGAGAATCCCTCGTACTGGTTGAGGGTTTCTTACGCGACCTCACTGGAGCAATTGCAAGAGGCGGTTGAGCGCATGCGCAGGTTCCTGTGGTTACAATGACCTGATGGATCCCCAACTCAGAAAAGCCGCCCTCGAGTTTCACGAGCGTGGCCAGCCCGGTAAGATTTCGGTCACGCCGACCAAGCAGCTCATCAATCAGCGTGATCTTGCGCTTGCGTACTCACCGGGTGTCGCAGCCGCCTGTGAAGAGATTGTTGCAGACCCTGCCAATGCGTTTCGCTACACCGCTCGCGGCAACCTGGTAGCGGTCATTACCAATGGGACTGCGGTCCTCGGTTTGGGCGACATCGGCCCCTTGGCGGCTAAACCGGTCATGGAAGGCAAGGCGGTTCTGTTCAAGAAGTTTGCCGGGATCGACGTGTTTGATCTCGAGGTCGATGAAAAAAATCTTGATCGCTTGGTTGATCTGATCGCCGCGCTTGAACCAACGTTCGGGGGCGTCAATCTCGAAGACATCAAGGCCCCAGACTGCTTTTATGTCGAGCGAAAGTTGCGCGAGCGCATGAAGATTCCGGTCTTCCATGATGATCAGCACGGCACTGCGATCGTCGTTGGCGCGGCGATTCTCAACGGGCTTGAAGTGCTCGGCAAATCGCTTCAGGAGTGTAAGCTGGTCGTCAGCGGCGCGGGCGCGGCTGCCCTGGCTTGCCTGGATCTCCTGGTTGATCTCGGATTCCCGTTGCATCACATCTGGGTCACCGATCTGGCGGGTGTGGTCTACGAGGGCCGAACCGAGTTGATGGATCCGGACAAGTCCCGTTTCGCTCAGCAGACCGATGCGCGGCATCTTTCCCAGGTGATTGATGACGCGGATGTGTTCCTGGGGCTTTCCGCCGGGGGCGTCCTCAAACCCGAGATGGTGGCCCGGATGGCACCGCGTCCCTTGATTCTGGCGCTGGCCAACCCCGATCCAGAAATCCTGCCCGAGGCGGTTCACGCGGTGCGTGACGATGCGATTGTTGCGACCGGACGCAGTGATTATCCCAATCAGGTTAATAACGTCCTGTGCTTCCCGTTCATTTTCCGGGGAGCACTCGATGTCGGCGCGACCACGATTACCCGCGAAATGGAAATTGCGGCCGTTCGTGCCGTCGCTGGTCTGGCAAAGGCCGAAGCCAGTGATGTTGTAACAGCGGCATACGGCGGGGCGGAATCGACGCAGTTCGGGCCCAATTATCTGATCCCCAAGCCGTTTGACCCTCGGCTGATCGTCACAATCGCGCCTGCGGTGGCGCGCGCCGCGATGGAGAGCGGGGTCGCTAAGCGACCGATTAAGGACTGGCAGGCCTATCAGGCCCAGCTCGAGCAGTTTGTGTATCACTCCGGCAATTTTATGAAGCCGATCTTCGCCGCTGCCAAGCGGTTGAAGAAGCTTCAGCGCATTGTTTATTGCGAGGGCGAGGACGAGCGGATCTTGCGAGCGGTACAAATCGTCGTCGATGAGCAGCTCGCGCGGCCGATTCTGGTGGGCCGCCCCTTAGTGATTGAGAAACGCCTCGAGCGGGCGGGCTTGCGGATTCGGCCTGGTCAGGATTTTGAGATCGTTAATCCTGAACAGGACGATCGTTATCGAAGCTACTGGCAAGCCTATTTGCAGTTAACCGAGCGCAAGGGCGTCAGCGAGCAGTACGCCAAAATTGAAATGCGTCGCCGGCACACGCTGATCGGTTGCATGATGGTTCATAAGGGGGATGCCGACGGCATGCTCTGTGGAACCTTTGGGACCACCGATCAGCATCTGCAGTACATTGAACAGGTCATCGGCCGCAGACCCGGCGCGTCGGTTTTTGCGGCCATGAGTACGCTGATACTTCCCGAGCGGACGCTGACCTTAGTTGATACGCATGTCAACGATGATCCGACTGCAGAGCAGATTGCTGAGATCACGATCCTGGCAGCCGAGGAGATGCGCCGCTTCGGGACTCAACCAAAGGCCGCGTTGTTGTCGCACTCACATTTTGGGACGAGTAACTCACCCTCTGCGCGGAAGATGCGGGCGGCACGAGACCTTATCCGGTTGCGGGCACCGTGGCTCGAAGTGGATGGCGAGATGCATGGCGACGCCGCTCTCGATCCTCAATTGCGGCGTTCGATGGAGTCTGCGACGCTGTCGGGTGAGGCGAACCTGCTCGTCATGCCCAACATGGATTCCGCCAACATCGCGTTCAATCTGCTCAAGACGGCGGCTGGTAACAACGTGACCATCGGTCCGGTGCTGCTCGGTGCTGCGCGCCCGGTTCATGTTCTGACGCCCTCTGCGACAGTACGGCGTCTGATCAATATGACCGCCTGGGCAGTTGTTGATTGTTCGGAGGCGCGATCGTTGGGCGACTAAATCCAGTCGTATATCGAAAGGACGGTGATGACCGCATTTAGCAACCTTCCGCTTCAGGCCATGCTCCCGCTGGGGGCCTACGATTTGGTGGAGTTGCGGCGGGCGATTCAGCGGTCGGGCCAACGCCTGCTCGAGGCAGATTGCGGGCCCTGCCGGGATGGGCCTGCGGTTTGTGCCGCGATCGCTGCGGGCTTTGCCCTTGCCAAGCCCTTTGGTGCAGATCTGCAAGTCTTATTAGCCTGCCTGATCGAATTGTCGCCTGGCGACGCCGACCCCCCGGGGTTTGTCGTCCTACTGCAGCACTTGCCCGAGTGCCCCGGATATTCCCGTCAGGACCGCGAAGCCTTGCTCGACGTGTTCCGAGACGCGGGGGATCACTTTTTTGATGCGGATGTCGCCTTCCGCGTGTTCTATTCGGTCAATCGCGTATCAGAAATCCCCGCATAGAGTTTGCAGCGCTGCGATCGCCGCTGGCCCCGCGGTCTCAGTGCGTAATACTCGGGGGCCCATCCGAACCGGCTTGAATCCAGCCCGCTTGGCGGCCTCAATCTCGTCCAGATCAAATCCTGACTCCGGCCCGACGGCGAGAACCCAGCTGCTGTGGTCAGCAAGATTGGTTGTGTGATTGGTTGTGTGATTGGTCACCGGATCATTTTCCGGAGCATTCGCCAACTCGTTGGCCATGAGCGATCTAACGGTTTGAACCAGGGAATCTGGCGCCAGCGGATCGAGGATCAGGCGCTGGCTCAAGCCGGCGGGATGATGGTCAAATTCGGCAAATTCGGCGAACTCTGCAAACGCGGTCCGCGCGGGCAACGGCGCGTCGACCGTCGGTAGTTGATCCTGCCCGCATTGCATGCAGGCCGCCACCGCAATGCGCTGCCAGTGCAGGTGGCGCTTCTTCGCCCGCTCGGGGTCAAGTTTGACGGTGCTGCGTTGGGTCAGCATCGGCACCACGCGGGCGACGCCAAGCTCAATGGATTTTTCGATAATCCAATCCATCCGGTCCGCTGCCGCAATCCCCTGCAGCAGCGTGATTTGGAGCAAGGACTTGGTGGTGCTGGAGAGGATGGCTGCGTCAATTTCAACCGTGCAGCGATCGCGATCCGTACTCAGGACAGTGGCCGTTGCCCGTCGCCCTGCGCCGTCAAAGATTTCAAGCGCGGCCCCCGCTCCGAGTCGAAGGACGCGCACGGCATGATGCGCAGCCTCGGCAGGGAGTTCGACCCGGGCCGAGGCAACGAGTTGGTCTGGAGTGAGCAGAAATCGGGGCTTCATCAGGCTGTCATCCCGCAAAATCCCCGATGCTAAACTGATCAGCTTGGATTTATAGAGGTGTGTCGATGACGATTCGGATTGCAATTAATGGCTACGGCCGCATTGGTCGGAACATTCTGCGGGCGCATTACGAGGGTGGTAAATCCCACTCCATCGAGATTGTCGCCATCAACGACCTTGGCGATGCGCAGACCAACGCGCACCTCACGCGTTACGACACTGCCCACGGCCGTTTTTCAGGAACGGTTAACGTCGAGGGCGATAGCATGGTCGTGAATGGCGACCGCATTCGGGTTTTAGCTGACCGAAACCCAGCCGCATTGCCCTGGGGCGATTTGGGCGTGGATGTGGTGTTGGAGTGCACCGGGTTTTTTACGACCAAGGCGAAGGCCTCCGCACACCTGCAGGGTGGCGCCCGAAAAGTGATTATTTCTGCTCCGGGTGGCGCAGATGTCGATGCGACGATCGTGTATGGCATTAACCAGAACGTATTGAAATCCAGTGATACCGTGATTTCTAATGCGTCGTGTACCACCAATTGTCTGGCGCCTCTAGTCAAGCCGTTGCATGACGCGATCGGTCTCGAGAGCGGTTTGATGACCACCGTGCATGCATACACGAATGATCAGGTATTGACCGACGTTTATCACGAGGACCTTCGGCGTGCGCGCAGCGCAACGATGTCGATGATTCCGACCAAAACGGGTGCGGCTGCCGCGGTCGGTTTGGTGCTTCCGGAACTGAACGGACGCCTCGACGGCTATGCGATCCGCGTGCCAACCATCAATGTGTCGATCGTCGACCTGTCATTCATTGCTTCACGCGATACCAGCGTCGCCGAAGTCAACGCCGTGATGAAAGCGGCTTCCGAAGGCTCGTTAAAGGGAATCCTTGCCTATAACCAGTTGCCGCTGGTGTCGGTGGACTTCAATCACGATGCGCATTCAAGCACCTTCGATTCGACACTTACCAAGGTCAATGGGCGTCTTGTGAAGGTGTCGAGCTGGTATGACAACGAATGGGGATTTAGTAATCGCATGCTCGATACCGCCGTCGCATTGATGGCTGCTGTCTGACAATTTCCAAGGGATCCCCGAGATGAAGTTCAAACGCCTCGTCGATCAGGAACTGGCCGGGAAACGGGTCTTTATCCGTGCCGACCTCAACATTCCGCTCAATGACGACGGTGCAATTACCGATGACACCCGGATCCGAGCCTCGGTACCAGGGATTCGACTTGCGATCGATGCCGGCGCTGCCGTTATGGTGACTTCCCATCTCGGCCGCCCGATTGAAGGTGAAGTGCGTCGCGAAGATTCGCTCGCACCGGTTGCACAGCGGTTGAGCGAACTCCTTGGCTGCGAAGTTCGGTTGATCTCGGATTGGGTTCCCACCTCCGAAAGCGCTCCGCCCCCGTTCTCGGTCAAGCCCGGTGAGGTCGTTCTCCTTGAGAATTGCCGATGTAATCAGGGCGAGAAAAAGAATGATCCGGCGCTGGCCTCACGTATTGCGTCCTTATGCGACGTGTATGTCAATGATGCGTTCGGAACCGCGCACCGAGCCGAGGTGACCACCCACGGACTCGCACTGGTGGCGCCGATTGCCTGCGCAGGCCCGTTATTGGCAGGCGAACTCGACGCACTGGGCCGTGCACTGTCAACGCCTGCCAAGCCAATGGTCGCGATCGTGGCGGGCAGTAAGGTGTCAACAAAACTCACGTTGCTGCGCACCTTGTCACGACAGGTCGATCAGTTGATTGTGGGTGGTGGTATCGCCAATACCTTCTTGCTGGCGCAGGGCGTCAACATTGGCCGCTCATTGGCAGAACCTGATCTGGTGGGCGAGGCGCGCGCCATCATGGACGAAATGAAAGCGCGCGGTGCGGACGTCCCGCTCCCGGTAGATGTCGTGGTGGCTCAGGAATTCTCGGCAGATGCCCCCGCTAAGCATGTTCCAGTCGAACAGGTTGGGGCTCAGGACCGGATTTTGGATATCGGGCCCAAATCAACCGTGCGTCTCGCGCAAATCGTTGCTGAAGCTGGGACGATCGTCTGGAATGGTCCGCTCGGGGTTTTTGAGTACGATCAGTTCGCGGGGGGGACCCGTTTGCTGGCTGCCGCAATCGCGCATTCGACCGCGTTTTCGATTGCTGGCGGGGGCGATACGCTGGCGGCGATTGCCAAGTTTGGGATCACCCGTCAGGTGGGATACATCTCTACGGGCGGGGGCGCCTTTCTTGAATTTCTGGAGGGGCGGACCCTTCCAGCGGTTGCAGCGCTGGAAGCCCGCGCCTGATCATCCGCTGTGCGGGGCTGTTTGCTGCGCCAGTCGGAAGCCCAGAGACCGTAATCCGGATCCCATTAAGGCGATCAGTTCCTGGGGTTGCTCGATGCCGTCGGTGGGAAATTCGGTATCGGCGAGCGTAATACCGTCGTCATCGAGTATTTCGACGCGCAAGCCCCCGCGAGGGGTTAGCGCCGTCGCGGTGCGGGCCTGGAGTTCGTCGGCCTTTCGGCCGGCTGCAATCAAGCGATCGCGTCGCTCTGCAAGATTTCGAACAAGCCAGCAAATCACCCCACTTTGAAGGGAGACGAACGCAACCCGCGGGATATCGAGTAATTCGACGGGTACCCGAAGATGGCGTCTCAGGATGGGTTCGAGCCGACCGCGGAGTTGTTCGAGCGTTGGACCTGACGCCCCAGGTTTTGGGGTGTGACTGGGTTGGTCAACGACCATCATCAGAAAGCGCAATTCCCACGGGCCCGAATTGGGCGATGGCTCGGACCCCGCGCCGGCGATTTGTTCAAGCACATTGACGCCGTCCGCCACGGCCTGGATCAGATGCAACATCGGTAACCAGCGCAGGCCGGTCAGGGTTCGGGCAGGGACGAGCCCCGGCAGAACGAGCAGCCCCGGTGGCGGCTCCAGCGGTTCGCGGGGCGGCGAAGTAGTCAGCGATGGGATCAGCGATGGGGTCAGCGCCGCCGTCAGCGACTGGGTCAATTCAAGGCGGGCTTCGTCATTGATGCGGTAGTGAAATGGACCTGAAATGGCCATCGGGAATGCGTACACCGAGCGCATGGGGCGACGACGTTCATTGGGCTGGCAACTGGGGCATTGGGCGCGGCAAGCAAAGTCATCGGCAATGCTGAGCAGGAGGTCCAGGGCCTGGCGGTCGCGTCTGGAGTCGGATTGGGGTGCTGCCTTGGCATCGGGTGACGCCTGGCCTGTGCGCATTGGCTCACTGAGTTCGGCCAAGGCACCGCGCAATGCGCATTCGTGGCCCGCACAGAATTCCGCGCCAATGAGGCCAGCCAGCGCTTCGGTGTGGCGTCTAGTTTCGCTCGGGTTGGCGCTCGCGAGACTGCGCGCCTGAGCGAGCAACTGTCGAATGGTCTCGGGAGATCCGCGTCGGTGAGCGCCTGACGAGGGCTTCGGCTCGGGGGGCTCGAAGTGGGACGTGGCGTAGCGGCTGCGGTCGGTGTCGGGCACGGGCGTGGGCTCAGTTGGGTGGCATCAACAGCGTGGTCAGCAAGCCCCGATCCTGAGAGACCTGCGGGTTGGAGTTACTTGCCGCCCTTTGGCTCTTCGGGGGTCATGGATGGCGCTAAACTGCCACCACTGATTAGGTCTTGTTGCCCGCCTTTGCTTGGGAGTTTTGCAAATGTCAACGCATCGCGCGACCAAAATTGTCGCGACCCTTGGTCCCGCCACTGCCGATCCGGAAGTTCTTGAGCGGGTTCTGTCTGCCGGGGTCAACGTGGTCCGGATGAACTTTTCTCACGGAACTGCCGAAGAGCATACGGCACGCGTCGCGCTTGTTCGGCGTCTTGCGGCGGGTCTTGGGCGCGACGTTGGAATCCTGGCCGACCTTCAGGGCCCGAAGATCCGGATCGGAAAATTCGCGGAGGGGCGGATTGAACTGCGCGAGGGCGACGGGTTTGTATTCGACATTGAATGCACCCTCGGCGATCAGGGCCGAGTCGGACTCGACTATCCCGAACTGATCGAAGACGTCAACGCGGGTGATATTTTGTTGCTCGACGACGGTCGCATGAAGATGCGAGTGAATCAGGTCGGCAGCCACACCATTCACTGCACGGTGTTGCAAAACGGGGCGCTGTCGAACCGTAAAGGAATTAACCGTCAGGGCGGGGGGCTGTCGGCCCCGGCGCTGACCTCAAAGGACATGGACGACATCCGGGTGGCCGTCGCGTTTGACGCTGACTTCATTGCGGTGTCATTTCCCAAGACTGCGGCCGATATGTACATGGCCCGCGAGTTGGCACGGGCCGCTGGAGGGCGCGCGCAGATGATCGCGAAGATCGAACGCTATGAGGCGATCGACGAGCTTGCCAACATCCTCGAGGCCAGTGATGGCGTGATGGTGGCGCGCGGGGATTTGGCGGTCGAGGTCGGCGATGCTGCAGTGCCTGGTCTGCAGAAACGCATTATTCGGATGGCGCGCGAACTCAACCGGTTTACGATCACTGCGACCCAGATGATGGAGTCGATGATCGAGTCACCAGTGCCAACTCGGGCTGAGGTTTCGGATGTTGCCAATGCTGTCTTGGACGGGACCGATGCAGTCATGCTTTCCGCCGAAACAGCGGCGGGTCATTACCCGGTGGACGTGGTTCTTGCAATGGACCGGGTCTGTATCGAGGCCGAAAAATCGCACCCCGTTCGGCTTGATACGGGTCTCCTGGATCGTGGCTTTTCCCGGATCGATCAGTCAATTGCAGTGAGCGCGCTGTTTGCCGCGCATCACATGAAGGCGAGGGCCTTGGTCGCTCTGACCCAATCGGGTTCGACCGCACTCTGGATGAGTCGTTTTAATAGTGGCGTACCCATTTTTGCGCTCACGCCCGAAGATAAAACCCGTCGTCGCGTCAGTTTGTATCGCGACGTCACACCCGTCTTGATGCCAGGTGGGGTGGCCGAAGATCGGGATATGTTGATGGCTGAAGCGGAAGCCCTGTTGATCGAGCGCGGTATTGCCAGCCCGGGTGATGTCATCGTCGTGACCTGTGGGGAACCGCTGGGTAAGAGTGGTGGGACCAATACAATGAAAATTATGAAAGTTGGCGCCGAACGATAACGATCGGTCGCAGAAGAAGTGGCATAGTCGTGCCAATTAGATTCTGAATGCTTACGGAGGAGATTGCGATGCCACTCGTTTCAATGCGCCAGTTGCTGGACCACGCTGCCGAGGCTGGATACGGAATTCCAGCGTTCAATGTCAATAACCTGGAGCAAGTGCAGGCCATCATGGCCGCCGCCGCCGAAGTCGACGCACCGGTGATCATGCAGGCCTCGGCCGGCGCCCGGAAATATGCCGGTGAAGGGTTTTTGCGCCATCTAATCGAGGCGGCTGTCGAGACCTACCCGTACGTACCGGTCGTCATGCACCAAGATCATGGCCAGTCGCCCGCAATTTGTACTCAGGCGATGCGGCTTGGGTTTTCGTCGGTGATGATGGACGGATCACTCGAAGAAGACGGTAAGACGATCGCCTCCTACGATTACAACGTGGAGGTCACCCGGCGCGTTGTTGATATCGCCCACTCAATTGGCGTTACGGTCGAGGGTGAACTTGGCTGCCTGGGCTCACTCGAGACCATGAAGGGTGATAAAGAGGACGGGCATGGCACTGACGACACGATGACCCGGGAGCAACTGTTGACTGATCCTGAGCAGGCAGCGGATTTCGTTCAGCGGACTCAGGTCGATGCGCTCGCGATCGCGATCGGAACCAGTCATGGTGCTTATAAGTTCTCGCGTAAACCGACAGGCGATATTCTGGCGATCGATCGGATCCAGGCGATTCATGAGCGCTTGCCCAATACCCATCTTGTGATGCATGGATCCTCAAGCGTGCCGCAGGATTTACTGGCCCGGATCCGCGAATTCGGTGGTGATATGAAGGAGACCTACGGCGTGCCGGTTGAAGAAATTCAGCACGCGATCAAGTACGGTGTCCGCAAGATCAACATTGACACGGACATTCGCCTGGCGATGACTGCGGCGATTCGGGAGTATCTTGCCCATCACCCTGAGAAGTTCGACCCGCGGGATTACCTCAAACCCGCAACCGCCGCCGCCAAGGCGATTTGCAAGCAACGCTACGAAGAGTTTGGTTGCGCAGGTCAGGGCTCAAAGATTCGTCCGCTCAGCCTCTCCGTCATGATTGATCGCTACAAGCGCGGAGAACTCTCTCAAGTGATCCACTGAATCTGAGGTGCGCCCCCGCGGGGGGCGTGAGGGCGGGGGCGTAAGAAGGGGTCGTTGAGGTAGTGGTTACTGGCGTCGGAACGCGATCGTGAGTTCGCCGACCCGCACCCCCCAAAACAACATATCCGCGCGATTCAGCAGGGTGCCCTCATCGACGAGGATCATCCA
>CAIPGD010000465.1 GCA_903864485.1 uncultured bacterium
CGCTACAGCCACGTGATGCATATCGTCAGTAACGTCGAAGGTATCTTGCGCGAAGGTGCCGATGGCAAACCGCTCACCAGCATGGACGTACTCAAAGCGACGTTTCCTGCCGGCACTTTGACGGGTGCGCCAAAAGTGCACGCCATGGAATTGATCGACCAGCTGGAGCCGCACGAGCACAGTCTCTTCGAGGTACCGCCCCCCTGGCGAGACCGGCAGAAAATGGGGCTTATCAACCGCCACCAAGTATTCATCCTGGTAGAGCACATCGAGTTCGAACGGCACCCGAGGCTCCGTTGGCGGTTCACGCCAGTACCAGAGCGACGCGCCTGGATGGCAGAGCGAATCCGTATTCACTGCTTGAAATTGTGCGTCGAGCACTTTGCCGCTCTGCAGACGCCTGGGCCAATCAGACACCGTCGGAAACCGCGCCGCAAGGAATTGGCCAACTGTTGCCCACGGCCCCGGCACCATCGCGACGCGACTCGCACTGAGGCCGTTCCTCACCGGCGGCACGGACTTGCGACTCATGGCCTTTCGCTTATAGCCTGTGGCTCTTGACTTCGGCCAACTTCGCTTCGACGTCCTCCCCTTCACCCACCGCTTGATCAAGCTGCACCGAGCGCTCAAGTTGTCGCGCACGGTCGAGGCGCCATCGCTCATCAGGAAACGTTGGATCGTAGACCGCCTCGGCTGCAATGGGACTCTCCTCGAGACGCGTGTTCAGCGCAATCCGGTTATCAAAAACAAAACAATCGCCTTCCCAGTCCGCTTCAGCGGTTGGAATGGTTTCAAAATAATTAAGGATGCCACCGTCCAGCTGCCACACTTCAAGACCCAGGCTGCGCAACCATGGGGCCGTCACATCGCAACGGATCCCACCCGTGCAATACATTGCAACGGGCCGCGCCTCGGCACGCCATGTTGGTGCCTGAGCCTCGACAAACGCAACGAAATCTCGAAAGTGATGAACCTCAGGATCAATCGCGCCCTTGAAATGACCCACCCGATACTCAAAGTGGTTACGGTTATCGAGCACAACACAATCATCACGTGCCATAAGTGCCCGCCATGCGCGCGGATCCAGGTGGGTTTCATCGTCTTGATCAGGCTCGGGTAAAAGCCCCGTCGATGGAAGCCCCAAAGTAACCAAAGAGGGCTTTACGCTGACACTCAAGCGCCCAAAGGGCACCGTCTTGCACGCACTGTGTCTAAATCGGATCCGGTGCGGCACCCCGGTCAACCATTCGGATTGGGTAAGGGCATGCTCAAAATGAGCGACTGCCGCGGGAGTGCCGGCAACAGCGCCGCTTACCCCTTGACTTGCGACCACGAGACTCCCTAAAAGTCCATCAGCCCAAAGAAAAATCTGGTTCGCGAGGGCACGCGGATCTGACACGGGCGTCAACCGATAAAACGAACTATGCAAGATCTTGTCAGTCATGCCGGGCGGCCCAGGAATCAATGCTGTTAGCCAAGGAAGTGGTGATAACGAGGGCGAAAGAATACTGCGAGTGGGACCTCACCATGGTGGGATACTCCGCCTTCTAAATAACGAAATCCGAGACGTCCATGACCGACCATTCTGATCCCAGTCATAGTCCTAACCAAAGTCCGAGTCATGAACACGGCCATTCTGGCTCGACCGCCCTAACCGAGGCGCAGGCTTGGAAAAATGATGGCGTGCGCGTGATCCCCTGCGATCAACTCGATGGCAATGTCCCCTCGACCCCGGGAATGGACCGCAAGGCAGCGATTAATTTTGCACGGGTGGGTGCCCAAAAATTATGGGCCGGTACGGTTCATATCCATCCCAACGCCAAGACCGGCGCCCATCATCATGGGCCGCTGGAGAGCGTCATTTATGTGATTCGGGGCCGCGCCAGGATGCGGTGGGGCAATCAGCTGGAATTCGTCGCTGAGGCGGGTCCGGGTGACTTTATCTACGTACCGCCTTATGTTCCGCACCAAGAAATCAATGCCAGTGAGCATGAAGTACTTGAATGCGTGCTGTGTCGCAGTGACGGACAGGCGGTGGCGGTCAATCTCGACATTGAGCCGGTAGAGCGGCCAGAGACCGTCCTTTGGGTTGATCCGACGCATCCGACAGGGGGCGTTTGACGTTTGGGTAAGGGCGTGGGTAAGGGGGTGGGCACGGGCATTGTCAACTGCGTTTTCACTCCTCAGGCATAGCCTGAACGTCCTGAAAATCACAGTCGCCAATCCCCGTACCCGGAGCCACACCGCACTTACCCGAAGCGCTTTCGAACCTCCGCCAACGATCCAGCCCCCATTAATCGCACACCCGCAGCGCAATCAAATCCCAGTATTACTGCCCAGGCCTTTGTCCCACCCGTCCCCCTACCCGCCTCCGAGCCATTAATTGTCGCTCTCCGAAGACCCTGCTTAGCCCCGCACACTTTGGTCCGTTATTCGAGCAGCCGCCGGAAGTGCCGCGTCTGCAGTGGGTCTCGCCCCGCTGCGCAGGGGTGGCGGGGACGCGCACTCTTTCATGACGTTCGGGCTATGCACGAGGAATGAAAAGTGTGCGCCCGCGCCACTCACGAATCACGCGTTGCCTCGACGTTGCACGAGGGTTGCCCGAACGATGATTGTTTGTGAGCGACAGGTTCTCGTCTAGTCATCGCCATGCTGCGCAGGGGTGGCGGGGACGCGCACTCTTTCATGACGTTCGGGCTATGCACGAGGAATGAAAAGTGTGCGC
>CAIPGD010000466.1 GCA_903864485.1 uncultured bacterium
ATTGCCTGCTCAAAACACGAAGCCTTAACGCATGGTACGGCGCGGCCCAAATCCTGTTTGACGTCGAACTCGAGGTTGGGCGAGGCGAAGTCGTCGCGCTTATGGGACGCAACGGCGCGGGGAAATCAACGACGCTCAAAGCCATCATGGGCATGGTGCCGAGGCGCGGCGGCGCCATTGAATTCCTGGGTCAGGGAATCGCCCAGGCGCAGCCGCATGAAGTGGCGCGACGAGGCTTGGGTTACGTCCCCGAAGATCGCAGAATCTTCACCGATCTAACCGTTCTGGAAAATTTAAGCGTTGGCCGTCAACCAGCGCGACAATTCCCTGATGGATCACCCGCACCCGAATGGACGCCACAAAAACTTTTCAAATTGTTTCCAAATCTTGGAGAGATGCAAGATCGGCCCGGCGGACGGATGAGCGGTGGCGAACAGCAGATGCTCACAGTGGCCCGCACCCTGATGGGCAACCCCTTACTCGTTCTTCTCGATGAACCTTCCGAAGGCGTCGCCCCAGTCATCGTTGAGCAGATGGCGGAGATGATTCTGACGCTCAAGCGTCAAGGCGTCAGCATCCTGTTATCCGAGCAAAATTTGCACTTTGCGCAGTGGGTCTCAGATCGTGCCTATGTCCTTGAGCAAGGACAGATCCATCTTCAAACATCGATGGACTCACTGTTCATCGACTCCACCGGCGAACTGGCCAAGAAGCCGCCGCTCTGATGGGCCCAGAGGCGGCTATAAAGCCCGCCCCGCTCGAGCAGCTCTTGATGCGTCCCTTCTTCAACAACGCGCCCCTCATCCATCACGATCAAACGATCCATGGCTGCAATCGTACTCAGGCGATGGGCGATTGCCAGAACAGTTTTTCCTTCCATCAGTCGATACAAGCTCTGCTGGATGGCGGCTTCGATCTCACTATCGAGCGCGCTCGTCGCTTCGTCCAGAATCAAGATTGGTGCGTTCTTCAGCATGACCCGAGCGATCGCGACCCGCTGACGCTGGCCTCCACTTAACTTGACGCCACGCTCACCGACATGGGCGTCCAAGCCTTTGCGTCCAGATGGATCCCTCAAGAGTTCAATAAAGGACTCCGCCTCAGCGCGCTGCAGGGCCTGACGAATTTCGGCCTCCGACGCATCGGGCTGACCGTATAACAAATTGTCCCGCACCGACCGATGCAGCAACGACGTGTCCTGCGTCACCATGCCGATATTGGCCCGCAAACTCGTTTGCGAGACTTGAGAAATATCCTGTCCGTCGATCAGAATGCGGCCACTGCTGAGGTCATACAGGCGTAGCAACAGGTTGGTCACCGTGCTCTTACCGGCGCCTGACGGGCCCACCAACCCAACTTTTTCGCCCGGGCGGATCACCAAATCGAGACCGTGGATGACACTGCGATTGTCATCGTAGGTAAAACGAACCGACTCGAATCGGATTTGTCCCTCCCGAACCTTGAGTTCGGTTGCCTCCTCACGGTCGACGACGGCCTGGTGTTTGGAGAGCATATTGATCCCATCCCGAACCGTGCCGATGTTTTCAAACAGGCTAGCCAACTCCCACATGACCCAGTGCGAGATGCCGTTCAGGCGCAGCGACATCGCCGTCGCAGCGGCCACTGAACCCACCCCGACACTACCTTGAGTCCAGAGCCACAGGACGAGGCCTGAAGTCGAGACCACCAGAACCATTCCAAGAACATGGTTCACGATCTCAAAGCCGCTTGCGAGGCGCATCTGCGCGTAGGCGGTTTCCATGAATTCCTGCATGGCATTGCGTGCGTACTGCGCCTCGCGGTCTGCATGCGAAAAAAGTTTGACGGTCGAGATGTTGGTATAGGCATCCGTGATCCGGCCCGTCATCAGGCTGCGTTTGTCAGCCTGCGCCTTACCGACGCGACCGATTCGTGGGACGAAAAATCGGAGCGCCACTGCGTACAAAGATGCCCAGAGGGCAAAAGGCAGCAGGAGCAGCACGTCAAAGGTGCCAACCACGCTGACCATGGTGACGAAATAAATAACTACAAAGACCATGATGTCGCCAACGCCAATCAAGACATCACGCACCGCGAGGGCCGTTTGCATGACCTTGGTCGAAATTCGCCCAGCGAACTCGTCCTGATAGAAACTCATGCTTTGAGAAAGCATCAAGCGGTGAAAATTCCAGCGCAAACGCATCGGGAAGTTGCCGAACAAGGTCTGATGCTTAAAGAGCGCCTGCAGTCCAACGATCAGAACGCTGGCCATTAGCAGGGCCGCAAGCGAAAAAAGCTCCCGACCGCGTTGCGCAAAAAATTGACTCGGCTCGACCAGCGAAATCCAGTCGACCATCTCGCCAACCAAGGCGAACAACAGCGCTTCGAAAGCACCGATCAGAGCCGTCAAACCAACTACCGCAACCATATAGCCCCGAGTCCCGGCCGAGGCTGCCCATAAGAATTGCGGAAAAGTGGCAGGCGTCGGGGCAGGTTCCTGCTCTGGATAAGGATCCAGAAGCGACTCGAAAAACTTAAACAATCAAAGGTCCATGGTCTTAAGGTATGCGTGCAAGGAATCGAGTGCAGCGGGCGGCAGCGGCTCATACGGGGGATAAGGGTCGCCAAGAGCCATGCCTTGCAAATTGAGCGCCGCTTTCATCAC
>CAIPGD010000467.1 GCA_903864485.1 uncultured bacterium
GCCCCTCGGTGCGACTTTGCTGCATTTTGGTTGCACGGCCGCCCGTGCACCGGCACTCTGTTGGGCTGATGAGAACTGAACCGCCTACATGCTGATGTTTGATCGCCTTCGGGACGATATTCTCGCCGTGCGCAGTCGTGATCCCGCCGCACGCTCGGTGCTCGAGATCATCCTGTGCTACCCGGGAATTCACGCGCTGATTCTGCACCGCATGGCAAAGCGTCTTTGGCAGATGCAGTTTTGTACGATGGCCCGCTTTGTCTCTCATGTGGCGCGCGTCTTCACGGGGATCGAGATTCACCCGGGCGCAACGATCGGTCAACGGGTCTTTATCGATCATGGAATGGGTGTCGTGATTGGCGAGACTGCGGTCGTGGGGGATGATTGCACGATCTATCAGGGTGTCACCCTTGGTGGGACGTCGTTGGCGCGCGGATTCAAGCGACATCCGACGCTTGGGCGGGGTGTCATCATCGGCGCCGGCGCTCAGGTTTTGGGCAATTTTACCGTCGGCGATGGCGCCAAGATTGGGTCCAATGCCGTAGTCGTCAAAGAGGTGCCCCCTGGGGCCACCGCCGTGGGCAATCCCGCGCGCGTACTCTTGCGGGAAGACCAACAGCGGCGTGAAGAGACGGCGGCTAAGCTGGGCTTCTCAGCCTATGGTCTTTCTCCTGATGACAACGACCCCTTGTCCTTGGCCCTGCACGGACTCATCGACCATGCGGCTGCTCAGGAGCGCCGGATCAATGAACTGACCGAGGCACTGCAGCGGGTCGGAATCGAAGTCGCGGCGGAAGCCCAAGTAGCCGATGATCCCCGGCGGCTAGATCGATTGGTGGACTGAGCCATCCGCTTGAACCCATAAACCGCCGCCCCGGGTTGCGCCGATTGCGCAGCCTTCATCCAGGGGGACGTCAAAGTCCCAATCAGTCAGTACAAAGCGTTCGCCTTGCGGGTACTGGTGACGGGCCGGCCGATGGGTGTGACCATGAATCATCCGACGGACCCCGTGCTGCGTCAGAAGCGCTTGCGCCTCGGTGGGGTTGGCGTCCGTGATCGCGGCGGCTTTGGTCGCGCCTGCTGCGCGACTCGCATCGCGCATCTGTGCTGCGATCGCCCGGCGTTCGGCATACGGTCGGGCCAAAAATGCAGCGTTCCATTGCGGCGTACGCACCTCTTGTCGGAAGGCCTGATAAGCCACGTCGTCCGTACAGAGCGTGTCGCCATGAAGGAGCAGGGTCGGCACTCCCCCGATGGTTACTTCGGCAGGTTCATCGATCATCGTGATTGCGGCCGATTGGGCAAAGCGCGCGCCCAGCAGAAAGTCGCGGTTGCCTCGGATGAGGCGGATCTTGCCTGGGCCGCATGCATTAGGCGGCGCGCTGAATGCTCGCAAGGCTCGCAGAATGGGCTCAAGCCACTCGCGCTCGAGCGGGTCGTCGATCGTGTCGTCACCAACCCAAACTTCGAACAGATCGCCCAGGATCCACAGATCGCGTGCGACGTGGGCATGGCTCTCGAGCCACCCGATCAAGCGTTCACAGGTCCGCGGCGTCGCCGCGCTCAGGTGCAGGTCGGATATGAACAAACTGCTCATGGGCCCAATCCAACCCGCATTGGCGCGGATCTCAGCGTCGTTTGGCCGATTCGATCAAGACTGTTTCGGCCGGAACGTCCCGATGGGGGAATGTCGTGCGCGTCTTGACCCGACGGATCTTTTCAACCGTATCCATGCCTTCAATCACTTTGCCGAAAACGGCATAACCATTGCCATCGGGCTGCGGGTGATTGAGGCCAGCGTTATTGACCGTGTTGATGAAAAATTGCGAAGTCGCAGAGTTGGGGTCGCCGGTGCGGGCCATTGCCAGCCAGCCGATATCGTTACGCAGGCCATTCTTTGACTCGAGTGTGATCGGCGCACGCTTGTTCGGCTTTTCCGCCATGTCCGCGGTCATACCACCGCATTGAATCATGAAATCGGCGATCACCCGATGAAATACGGTTCCGGTGTAAAAGCCGTCGTCGACATAGCGCAGAAAATTCTCGACCGTGATTGGTGCTTTTTCTGGATAGAGCTCGACCGTAAAGTTGCCCATTGAAGTTCGGAATTCAACTTGTGGCGTCGGGGCGGCAGCAGCCCCATCAGCGATCGTGCCGAGCGTCGCAAATACAGTGAGCCATTGCAGTAGGCGAGGTTTCATCTTGTAGGTCCTTCTTAAGGGGTAGAACTGAGGGGTAGAACTGAGGGGTAGAACTGAGGGATGGAAATCAGGGGCTGGAATTTGGCGTCGGAGTGGCAGTGACCCCCCGCAAGTATCGCGTCTTGGGTGGATCGCCTGGCGGGCTATTAGTCCTTGGACCCAGGTTTCGCGAAGCCAGATCGCGCGTGATCAGATCGCGTGCAAGAACAAGACGTTCCTGCACCCGGGCCGCTTGTGAGGGGTTTAAAAATTCTGCGTGTTCCCAGGCGCGTTGAGCTAACCGCAGATAGATATCGCCCAGATTCTCATGCGCAAGTCCGTACGAGGGCAGTACTCGTGTCGCGGTTTCGAGCGTCTCACGGGCAGAGTCGAGATCACCCCCGCTGGCCTGCAGAACGGCGAGGTTGTTATAGGGTTCAGGAAGTTCCGGAAAATCCTGAATCATTTGTCGGAACAGCATGATTGCGTCATCGCGGCGCCCGAGCTCGGTCAGCAACACGCCACGCAAAAATCGCAGCTGGGTGTCTTTGGGGTCGGTACTCAGGGCCTTGTCGACCCGGGCCAACGCCCTCGACCGCTCTCCCGAGCGGTAGATCTTCAGGGCGTCTGCGTGGGCGATGGCTGAATCAGCGGGCGCCATGCTCTGCGCGTACGCTGTTGGCAAGGTAAGGGACGCCGCAAACATGCCGACTGTGAGCGCAATGCCCAATAGAAACCTGGTCGCGGGCGTCCCAATGGGAAAAAACCGATCGATCCGGGGTTCGGCCCCTGAGGAGGGCTTTGATAGACTGCCGCGCATCCCGCGCATTCTAGCAATGGGCCTCAGGTTACCGATCGACATGCTCCGAATTCATAACTCGCTCACCCGCCGCAAAGAGCCGTTCGTACCCCTCAAGGCCGGCCAGGTCGGACTATATGTCTGTGGCATGACCGTGTACGACGTTTGCCATATCGGGCATGCGCGGGTGCTGGTCGCGTTCGACGTTGTTCGGCGTTGGCTGCGGTGTCAGGGCTATCAAGTCACTTACGTTCGCAACATTACCGACATCGACGACAAAATTATTCGTCGCGCCGTCGAGAATGGCGAGACCATTTCACAACTCACCCAGCGCACGATTGGCCTGCTGCATGAGGATGCCCGGGCGCTTGGGGTCGAACCGCCAGATCACGAGCCACGAGCAACTCAGTTCGTGCCTTCGATGCTCAGGATGATTGGGGCGCTCGAGCGTAACGGGCTCGCTTATCAGGCTGACGGCGCGGCTGACGGCGCGGCTGACCGGGGTGCCGACGGCGAGCGGCACGGCGATGTGTTGTTCTCGGTTCGGCGCTTCCCGGGCTATGGTCGGTTGTCGGGCAAGTCACCCGACGAATTGCGCGCGGGTGAGCGCGTCGCGGTGGCCGATCACAAGCAGGACCCACTCGATTTTGTTCTCTGGAAAGCCGCCAAGCCTGACGATCCGGCGGAGGCTACTTGGGGCTCCGAGTATGGGCCGGGCAGACCCGGTTGGCACCTGGAGTGCTCGGCGATGGCGACTGAGCTGTTGGGCGTTAGTTTCGATTTGCATGGTGGCGGGGCCGATCTTCAGTTTCCGCATCATGAGAACGAGATCGCTCAATCCGAAGGTGCCCAGCCGGCATTTCCTGATTGCAAGCCATTCGTGGGTACCTGGATGCACAACGGGTTCGTGCGAATTGACGACGAAAAGATGTCGAAATCGCTGGGCAATTTCTTCACGGTCCGAGAGGTCCTGAAGAAAGTCGACGCCGAGGTGCTACGGTTTTTTATTGTTCGGGCGCATTACCGGAGTGCCCTCAATTGGTCCGATGCGCACCTTGAAGACGCTCGCACCGGTCTGTTGCGGCTCTACGGGGCCCTTGCGGAAGCCGCTTTGCCCGCCGTCGGTCACGCCGGCGCTGTTGTCGATTGGAATGCGCCGGCTGCGGTTCGTTTCGCGGCCGCTATGAATGATGATTTCGCGACGCCTGAAGCGGTGGCCGTCCTGTTCGAACTTGCTGCGGAGGTCCATCGCGGACATCAGGTCGCTGAGAACGCCGGTCTTTTGCGCGCGCTCGGGCATTGCCTCGGACTGCTCACGCAAGATCCCGCAGGTGTGCGTCGCAGCGGACTGCATGCTCAGTCGGAGTCTGGTGGACTCGATGACGTCGCGATCGAGGCGCTCATCAATTCGCGGATCGCCGCAAAGAAGGGGCGCGATTTTGCGCGTGCCGATGCCATTCGGGCCGAACTCACGGCCGCAGGCATCACACTCGAAGACAGTGCAGGCGGGACTCTTTGGCGCCGCAGTTGACCGCGCCCCCGCCACCCGGTTGGTGGTCGCAGGCCCGGCAAGAACTCAGTGCGGCCGATCCGGTGTTGGCGGGTTTGATCGCCGGGTTCGGCGACGCATCTCTGGGCTCTCGGGGCGATCCGTTTACGACGCTCGCACGATCGATCGTGGGACAGCAGATTTCGGTCAAGGCCGCCCAATCGGTTTGGGATCGGTTCGCGGCCGCGGCCGCAGGGGTCCAGGAGGCTGACGCCCGAAAGCCCGGTGACCAATTGGCTTTAATGGCTGTGACCCCCATGGCGGTGATGGCGATGAGCCTGGAGCAGTTGAGGGCCTGTGGCTTGTCCCTGCGAAAGGCCGAGTACCTTGGCGATCTGGCACGACGCTTCGATCAGGGCGACCTTCTGCCCGAACGCTGGCCGACCATGGATGACGAAGCGGTCATTACCGAACTGATCTGCGTCCGGGGCATCGGGCGCTGGACAGCCGAGATGTTCCTGATATTCAATCTGCTGCGGCCGGACGTGTTGCCGCTGGACGATATCGGGTTATTACGGGCGATGGGGCTTCATTGGTTGCAAGGCGTGACACCGACCCGAGCACAAGCGCGAGAATTGGCGCAGCGTTGGTCCCCCTGGCGCACGGCAGCCACCTGGTATCTGTGGCGCAGTCTGGACCCCGTGCCCGTCGAATACTGAGAACCTGAACAGGAACCGATGAAAAACACTTTTCTTGAATTTGAGCAGCCAATTGCCGAGCTTGAGGCCAAGATTGAAGAGCTTCGTTTTGTGCAGGACGACTCGGCGGTTGATATTGCCGATGAGATTGATCGCTTACAAAAGAAGGGTCAGACTCTTGTCAAAGAGACCTATGCCAAGCTGACGCCGTGGCAGGTTGCCCAGGTCGCCCGCCATCCTCAGCGGCCCTATACGCTGGATTACCTGCGCTTAATGTTCACCGATTGGCATGAGTTGCATGGCGATCGCAGCTTTGCCGATGATCCTTCGATCGTTGGTGGCATGGGTCGATTCAATGGGCAATCCGTGATGGTGATCGGGCACCAGAAAGGTCATGACACCAAGGAACGCGCCTACCGAAACTTTGGTATGCCGCGCCCAGAAGGCTATCGCAAGGCCTTGCGCCTGATGAAGCTGGCCGAGAAATTCGGCCTTCCGGTCATGACTTTTATTGATACCCCGGGGGCATTTCCGGGTATTGATGCTGAAGAGCGCGGTCAGTCGGAGGCGATTGGACGCAATCTGTTTGAGATGTCGCGTCTGCGCGTCCCCGTTATTTCGACCATCATTGGCGAAGGCGGTTCGGGCGGCGCACTGGCCATTGGCGTCAGTGACGTGACGTTGATGTTGCAGTACGCGATTTACTCAGTCATCTCCCCGGAAGGGTGCGCTGCGATCTTATGGAAAACGTCAGAGCGGGCGCCCGATGCGGCCGAAGCCCTCGGCGTTACCGCACATCGCCTGAAAGCGCTGGGGCTGATCGACCGACTGGTTAGCGAACCTGCAGGAGGCGCGCACCGCGATCATGCCCAGATGGCGCAACTTCTCAAGCGGGCGTTGGGCGACGCGCTTCGCCAGTTCAACGGCATCGACGTCGAAACCCTTCTTGTGCAGCGTCATGCGCGCTTGATGGCGTATGGCAAGTTCAAGGAAAGCGTCGGCCGCGCGCGGGCTTGACCCGAAGGCGGCGGATGACCCCGTCGCCTGCGTCGATCGAACCGTCGCCGATTGGTTACTGACGCGCTCTGATGCCGGGGGGCTGCCGGGCGAACCGGCACTCTTGATCATCGCATTCAGTGGCGGACTCGACTCGAGTGTCTTACTCGATGCAATGGTTCGCCAAAGGGCGCGGTGGTCCCAGCACTGGGTACTGCACGCTGTTCACGTCCATCACGGTTTGCAGTCCGCTGCCGATGCATGGCCTGACCACTGCCGAGCGTTTGCCGAGGCAAGGGGGGTGACCTTCGAGACCTTGCGGGTTCGGGTCGGCGCCCTGCGACGACGGCGGGACGGTCTCGAGGCCGCGGCGCGGGCCGCCCGCTACCAAGCAATCGCGGAGCACGCGCAGACGCTTGGGGCTCGGGCGGTTCTGACCGCGCATCATGCCGACGATCAGTTGGAGACTTTGCTGATGCGTCTAGCCCGTGGCACCGGCCTGGATGGGCTTGGCGGCATTGCTGATGATCAACCCTGGCCACAGGGGGGTGAGCATTGCCGTTTGTGGCGACCGCTTTTGGGACTCAGCCGGGCGACCCTTGAGCGATGTGCAACCGCGCTGGGATTAAGGTTTGTTCAAGATCCGAGTAACACCGACCAAGCCATGACCCGCAACGCGGTGCGGCACCATTTGATGCCAGCCCTGGACATGGCCTTGCCCGATTGGCGATCCGGATTTTTGCGCTCGCGCACTTTGCTCGATGAAGCCAATGATCGATTGCAGGAGCAAACCCGTGCTGATTTGTTGCAATGTCAGCTGACCGACCGCCAACACTTAAATGCGATTGCGCTCGCTGACTTGACGGATGCCCGACGCCGAGCGGTTTGGCGAGCCTGGTTTGATCATCTAAAGCTTCGAATGCCCTCAATGCGTCGTCTGGATGCGATCGACCGCAGTTTGGCGATGAGCGCCTCGGGCGAGGCTCTGCACGAGGGTTGGTCGTTTAGGCGTTGGCGCGACATGATCGTGGCCAGTCCAGCCGCGAGCGTGAATGAAGACATCGATCCGCCGATCGACCCCGGTGATGTGAAGTTGGTCTGGAGCGGCGAACCGTCCCTTTCGATCGAGGAGTGGTGCGGCTCGTTGGTTTTTGATCTTGATAAGGGCTCTGAACAAGATGCCGGGGTTGACCCCGACTGGCTCCGTGGTCAACGTCTTCTGGTTACCGCCCAGCGATCCGCCGCACGCTTGCGAATCGCACCCCTCGCCCGTTCGCGTTCGCTGAAAGGGCTTTACCAGAGCGCTTCTATCCCGCCGTGGGTACGCCCAACACTCCCTCTGGTTTTCGCGGGCGATGAGCTGGTTTTCGCGGCCGGTCTCGGCATGAATTACACGGTCAACCAAAAGGTACCCGGCGGGCTCGTGCTGAATTGGTGTCCAGGGAAATCCGGTCCTTGAAGCTGCCTGGCTGGTTGGCTCAGCATTGGGCGGGGCGAGATCGCTATCTGATCTTGATTGATTCGCCGGATCCATATGGCCAGTTTGAGTCTCTGAGATCATTCTGGGCGGCCGACCCGCAGCGGTGCCGCGATCTGCATATCGTTGGTTTCATTGATACGGCTCCGGATAACGTCCAGCGCGTTGATGCCCATGAAGGTCGGGTCACACTCACGCTGCATCGAGGGCCGCCCGTGGTCACCGTTCGACGCATGCGTCTGGCCGCCGATGTGGTTTTGTTTGGGGACCGTTCCGCCACCGATCCTCGACTGTTGGAGTGGTTGGCGCGCAAAGCCTCGGCGCGTGGTGCGCAGTTGGCCGGTCCTGTGACCGAGCAGACCCGGGCGGTATTGGGTCGGCTTGGATTTCGCCCCGAGTACCAGTCAACCGAACATCTAGCTGATTCAGCTGCGTTGCCGACCGATGCGCTTTGGCAGCGATCGAGCCGCGTCGTCGAATTGCCGACCGCGCGGGTCTCTGCGGGGGCGCGCCTTGCGATCGTGATCGGTGCGGGTTTGGCCGGCTCGGCGGTCGCCGCGGAACTGGCCCAACGTGGATGGGAGGTTCAAGTCTTCGAGCGCCACGGCGTAATCGCTGCTGAAGCGTCGGGCAATCCTGTCGCAGCATTTCGGCCGCACCTTTCCCTCGACGATTGCGCGCTTTCACGACTCAGTCGAGCTGGGGTCCAGGCGCTCCATCGAAGCCTCGAGCGCCATGGTGCGTATGCCGACAAACTTGCTGAGCGAACCGGACTGATCGAAGTCGCCGACAGTCCCGACGATCTGCGCCGTCTCGCAGCCCTTGCCCAGGCTTACAGCGCTCGGGCCGGCAAGGGCCTGGGAGAGGTTGAGTTGCGCGATCGCCACGCTGCGTCTAACAAGGCGGGTGCCGCGCTTCGGTCCGGTGGTTTGTGGCTACGCGAAGCCGGTTGGGTGCGTCCGCCGGCGCTGTGCGCGCGCTGGCTCTGTGAGGATCAGAAGGGCCTGCCCTGGGCTTCGCGGATCATCGTGCGCCGAGGTGTTGAGGTGGATGATCTCCGGGCAGAAGGGGGGCACTGGGTTGTTCGCGACCGCGACGGCAACGAGCTTGCGCATTCTTCCGTCGTCGTTCTAGCGAATACTCAGACCGCGGCATCGTTGGCCGAGCGCGCGGGCGGCCTAATAAACGCGCTGTTGGCGGTGCCCGGATCGATCGGTCGCTTTGCGATCGATCAACTGCCAGGCGTTCAATGCGCACTCTCGGGTGCGGGTTACCTGTTGCCACCCACTGCAGGTGAAGTGATCGCAGCCGCTGATTACGACGGTGGGCCACACAATTCCAACGCTCTCGCAGAATTGCTCATGGACTGCCCCAACGCAGTCGTCCCAAAATTTGGTACTCGCTCGAGCGTTCGTTATGCCACTCGGGATCATCTTCCTGTGGCCGGGGAGGTTCCGGTTGCGGTGAGTCTGGGCTCTGAGGTGGATGCCCCACTCCCTAAGATTGCTCGTCTGCCGGGGCTTTTTGTCTTGACCGGATACGGATCCAGAGGCCTGGTCTGGTCCGCGCTCCTGGCTCAGTTGGTTGCCGCACGGATCAATGGCGAGCCCGATCCCCTTGATGCAGCGCTGGTTGACGCCGTTGACCCGGCCCGGTTTTGGCGACGTGATCGCCTCAAACGTACAATTACCGCATGAGCAAACTGATCGTTCACAAATATGGCGGCACCTCAATGGGTTCCGTCGAGCGGATTCGCAACGTCGCGCGCCGCGTCGCAAAATGGCACCGAGCCGGTTTTCAGATGGTAGTTGTGCCGAGTGCGATGTCGGGCGAGACCAACCGATTGCTCGGTTTGGCAAAGGCCTGCGCGACTGGATTTGGTGCCGATGGCGTCGCACTGGATGCCGCCCACGCGACCCCGCAGGCCCATCCAAGCGCACGAGAACTCGATTTGATTGCGGCTACCGGCGAACAAGTGTCGTCAGGCTTGCTGGCCATTGCGCTCCAGGCTTACGGAATCGACGCCGTTAGCTTTGCCGGCTGGCAGGTGCCGATTCGGACTGACAGCGCTTTCACGAAAGCTCGTATTGAATCGATTGATGATGCCAAAGTGCGTACGCACCTTAATGCGGGGCGCGTCGTGATCATCACCGGATTCCAGGGGGTTGATTCGGACGGGGACATCACCACGCTCGGTCGAGGTGGCAGCGACACTTCCGCGGTGGCTGTAGCAGCCGCACTGGCCGCCGAAGAGTGTCTGATCTATACCGATGTCGATGGTGTTTACACCACCGACCCCCGTGTGGTTCCCGAAGCCCAGCGATTGGCGCGCATCACATTCGAGGAAATGCTCGAAATGGCGTCGCTGGGTAGCAAAGTTTTGCAGATTCGTTCAGTTGAATTTGCCGGTAAGTACAAGGTTAAAACGCGAGTGCTGTCGAGTCTGACCGATCCCGCGATGGACCTTGCGATCGAGGCGAGCAGCGGCACTCTGATTACTTTTGAAGAAGATCCCGACGGAGCACACACTATGGAGCAGGCCATCATCAGCGGCATCGCGTTCAACCGCGACGAAGCCAAGATCACCCTGACGCGGGTGCCCGATCAGCCCGGCGTCGCATTCCGTATCTTGGGGCCGATTGCCGATGCCAACATCGACGTCGACATGATTATTCAGAATGCCAGTATCGACGGACACACTGATTTTTCGTTCACCGTGCATCGCAACGAATATCAGCGGGCAATTGAGGTACTCAATGCCAAGGTTTTGCAAGATGTGGGCGCCGCCGAGGTCATTGGTGATGCCAAGATTGCGAAGGTCTCAGTGGTGGGTATTGGGATGCGCAGCCACGTTGGCATCGCGAGCCTGATGTTCAAGACTTTGGCCGAAGAGCGTATCAATATTGAGATGATTTCAACCAGCGAAATCAAAATCAGTGCTGTGATTGCCGACCGCTATATGGAGCTTGCCGTCCGGGCATTGCACAAAGCGTTTGGGCTGGATGCACCGGCCGGGCATGTCGGCACCTCAAACTGACTTCGATGCGCTGGTCATCGGCGCAGGGGTCGTTGGGTTGGCGTGTGCGCGTTCACTGGCGCTGTCCGGCCGCTCGGTATTGGTCGTAGAGGCCGAATCGAAATTTGGTGAACACGCCAGTTCGCGCAACTCCGAGGTCATTCACGCGGGGGTCTATTACCCGCCTGGTTCGAACAAAGCGCGACTGTGTGTTCGCGGGAAAGCGCTGTTATACGCTTACTGTGCCGAACGGCAGGTGCCCCATCGGCAACTCGGTAAGCTAATCGTTGCCACCACGCCCGAAGAGTTGGGCGCGCTCGAAACGATCCGTGCGCGAGCATCCGCCTGTGGGGTTGAACTCGAATCGCGCAGCCACCGCCAAGTCGCCGCGATGGAACCCGCCATCGTTTGTCAGGAAGCCTTGTGGTCTTCCACCAGCGGCATCATCGACAGTCATGCCCTCATGCTGTCGCTCATCGGCGATCTGGAGCAGGGCGGCGGGACGGTGGTTTTTCGCACCCAATTCTTGCGCGCCATTCGTGCCGGGTCTAATTGGCGCGTCTGGCTTGGGGCAGCGAGTCGAAGGCCCGACGAGGGTGCAGCCGCTGTTGTCGATGACCCAGCTGAAATCACTGTTCGCGAGATCGTTAATTGCGCCGGATTGCATGCCCCGCGGGTCGCAGCAGCGATTGAGGGCCTGGCGGAATCAGGATTGCCGTGCCAACGTTACTGCCGGGGGCATTACTTTGGACTACGGGGGCGCAACCCCTTCCGACACCTTGTCTATCCGGTGCCAGTCCAGCACGGATTGGGTATTCACGTCACCCTCGACCTCGCAGGTCAGGCGCGATTTGGCCCCGATGTCGCGAGTTGGCCTGATGAGATTGATTATGGATTTGAGTCCGATCGAGCGCCTGTCTTTGCGAAGGCGATCCGACAGTATTTCCCGAGCCTCCAAGACGACCACCTCGTTCCGTCTTACACAGGATTGCGGGCAAAGATTTCCGGACCTGACGAACCGGGGGCTGATTTCCGCATCGATGGTCCGCAAACCCATGGTTTAAAAGGCGTCGTCAACCTGATGGGGATCGAATCCCCCGGCCTGACCTCGAGTCTCGCGATTTCTGAAGAAGTATTGGTTGCGGTCGATGGGTGACCAGCCGAGCTCAGGAGAATCAAAGTCCTAAGCGGCACAAGACCCGTGTAGAATCTGGGCTTGGTTAGGAGTCGTGACCGAGTGGCCGAAGGTGCTCCCCTGCTAAGGGAGTATTCCTCAAAAGGGAATCGTGGGTTCGAATCCCACCGACTCCGCCAAAAAGCAAAGGCCCGCCTGGGCCTTTCTTGCTTTTTGAACGGATTCGGGAGCGAGCCACCTGCGTGGCTCGCGTTGTGATTCGAAGCGGCGAGCCTACGAGCGAGCCGCCGGGAGAATCCCACCGACTCCGCCAGACGCCCCCCAAAAGACCGCCCCCGGCGGTTTTTTTTCGTCCTAAAAACAACGTAACCCATTGATTACGTTAGCCTTGCTTACAAGACCCTCTTTTTTGGTCGTTCAGTGAACTTCATCAACAGTCACTGCAGTCCAAACTTTACGATGGGAACAACGATGGGAAGATGAGCTGATCCAGCGGTAGTAGGATTCGAACC
>CAIPGD010000468.1 GCA_903864485.1 uncultured bacterium
CGAGTCATTGGAATCCCTTCGGGTGCAGGTTGGCAGAGTGGCGCTTTTGAGTCATGAGGAAACCGGTACGGGGTGGAGTTATCAACGCGATCGGGACGTCAGGCGGTGGTGCAAATCCCATGCGGTGCCTTGGCATGAGTGGACGCAGACCGGGGTGGTGCGTCGCTTGAAATCCCGTCGCGGTTGGGCATCCCAATGGGCGCAGCGGATGAATCAACCGCAGCCTGATAGCCTGAAGGTGCGGTTTTCAGCCGCTTCCACACTGGAGGGGTCTCCTGGTTTGCGAATACTTGCGGGAACGCCAATTCCCAGCCTTTCAGAGCTGGGGTTTCAAACTCCGTCAGCTTCCGGGGTCGAGGCGTTCGAGGCGAATGCTGGCGAAGGGGCGGCATCCGCTCGCCTTGAGCAATTTTTGAATGGCGGCGCGGTGGGTTACCGCCGGGCACTCTCGAGTCCCCTCAGTGCGGAAGAGGGGTGCAGCCGACTGAGCGTCTATCTAGCCTTCGGAAGCCTCTCAATGCGCACGGTGCATCAGGCGACCGAGGCTCGGATCGCGGAGTGCAGGCATACCGGGGATACCGAGCTCGCTCGCGGACTTCGAGGGTTTGCGTCGAGGCTTCGCTGGCATTGTCATTTCATGCAAAAGCTCGAGGACGAACCTTCGATTGAGTTTCAGAACTTTTCCAGAGCGCATGATGGGCTACGCCCGGGCGACGGCTCTGCTCTCGACGACGAATCCGAGCGACGTTTGCAGGCCTGGACTACGGGTCGAACCGGTTACCCGATGGTTGATGCCTGCATGCGCAGCCTGTGTGCAACGGGATGGATTAACTTTCGGATGCGGGCGATGCTGGTGAGCTTCGCGTCTTATCACCTCTGGTTGCATTGGCGTCCGACAGGCCTTCATCTGGCTCGGCAATTTCTCGATTTTGAGCCGGGTATCCATTGGAGTCAGATGCAGATGCAAAGTGGAACGACTGCGATCAATACCCTTCGCATCTACTCGCCAACGAAGCAGGCGCAGGATCAGGACCCAGAGGGCATCTTTATTCGTCGTTGGGTGCCCGAGTTGGCGCGGGTGCCGCTTGAGTTCCTGGCCCAGCCTTGGCAAATGAACGAGTCGCAGCAACGCAGCGCCGCATGCGTGATTGGTCGTGACTATCCGGAACCCATCGTCGTCGAGAAGACTGCGCTCGCTCAGGCCAAGGTCGTGTTGTATGGACTCCGTAAGGCGCCCCAGGCCCGAGCCGAAGCCGATGCGATCGCTCAGCGGCATGGCTCGCGCAAGAGCGGGTTGCCACCGTCGGGTCCATCGTCATTGGGTCGAAAGCCATCGGGTCGAAAGCCATCGACTAAGCGTTTAGTAGAACCAACATCCGGCCAACAGCTTGAGCTCTTTGATTGAAATGACGTTCAAGGGCAATAAGCAAGGCCTCCCCTCCAAGCTCTGTCTGGTCTGCAAGCGCCCAATGACCTGGCGTAAGGCCTGGGCGAAGAATTGGAACGAAGTCCGTTACTGCTCGGATCGTTGCAGAGCCTTGAGTAAGTCATGACCCAGCCCGTTCGTAATCTCGTCATCATTTTGGGCGACCAGCTCGATGCGCAGTCGTCGGCTTGGGACAAGTTCGATCTTGAATCCGATATGGTCTGGATGGCAGAGGTCGTCGAGGAGTCGACTCATGTCTGGTCGGCCAAGCAACGAGTTGTGGTCTTTTTGAGTGCGATGCGGCATTTCGCGGAGGACCTGAAAAGTCGAACGATTCGCTTGCATTACACCTCGATTGAGGATGAAGGCAACGCGGGCACCTTAGGGGGCGAGCTAGCGCGAGCAATCGAACGCTACTCTCCCCAAGGACTTGTCATGACAGCGCCCGGTGACTGGCGTGTGTTGACTGCAATCAAGACCACAGCAAGCGCGCAGGGTCTCGAGCTTGAGGTGCGCGACGACCGCCATTTCTTTAGCTCGGTCCGTGATTTTGCTGCCCATGCGAAAGGTCGTAAGCAACTGCGCCTCGAGTACTGGTACCGCGAGCTCCGCAAAAAGACTGGCATTTTGATGACGGGTCCCAATCGCGATCAGCCAGAGGGTGGAGCCTGGAACTACGACCTCGAGAATCGAGGCGCATTCGATGCGCAGGGTCCACAGCAGGTTCCACCACCGACCCGCTTCGAGCCCGACGCGATCACTCAGCGCGTGATCGAAATGGTGCTCGCTCGAATGCCCGATCACCCGGGTAGTCTTGAACGGTTTGATTGGCCAGTCACCCGGTCCCAGGCCTTACAGGTCCTGCATGACTTCATCGAGAAGCGTCTGCCGTTTTTTGGTCAGTATCAAGATGCGATGTGGACGGGGCAGCCGTGGCTCTACCACTCGCACCTCAGCGTTGCTTTAAATCTCAAACTACTCAATCCCCAAGAAGCGGTGCAGGCGGCTGAAACGGCCTATCACCGTGGTGAGGTGCCGCTGGCGTCGGTCGAGGGATTCATTCGGCAAATTCTGGGTTGGCGCGAATTCGTTCGAGGCATTTATTGGACGCAGATGCCCGAGTACGCGAGCCGCAATGCCCTTGATGCCCAGCATCGACTCCCGGCCTTTTTTTGGCACGGCGAAACCGAAATGGTTTGTCTTCGGGAATCGATCCAGCAGACGCTAAAGCATGGCTACGCCCATCACATTCAACGTTTGATGGTCACGGGGCTTTACTCGATGCTCCTGGGGGTAGATCCCCACGAGGTGCATCGTTGGTATCTCGCGGTCTACGTTGACGCGGTCGAATGGGTCGAATTACCCAACACCTTGGGTATGAGCCAGTATGCCGATGGCGGTGTGATGGCGAGCAAGCCCTACGCTGCGACCGGTAAGTACATCCAGCGCATGAGTAACTATTGCAAGGGCTGTCGTTATGATCCGAGCAAATCAGAGGGTGAAAATGCGTGTCCGTTCACGACGCTGTACTGGGATTTTTTGAAACGCCACGAGGCTGTATTGGCTCGAAATCCTAGAATGGTGATGCAAGTTAAAAACTTGTCGCGATTGGACCCGACTCGTCTCGAGCAGATCTTGCAAAAGGCAGATGAGCATCGTCGCCAGGTTCTGGCGGCCCAAGATGACCGGGGGGTTGGTGGCTCTGTTGGTCACGCGGTCGATGCCTGAGGTAATTGGATCGGACGAAATCACGCCCCAGATCTGGGTGCAGTTACAACGCGCGTCGGTTGATCGACATCACGAGTGGCGCACGCCGGTGCTCGCCAGCATTGGGCTGGATGGGGCTGTGCAGGCGCGCACAGTGGTGCTCCGGCGCGTGGACATCGAGGCGAAAAGACTACTGTTCTACACGGATCGACGTAGTCCCAAAGTACTTGAGTTGAAAGCCAATCCGGCGGCAACCCTCGTGTTCTGGAGTCGGCGATTGAGCTGGCAAGTCAGGGCCCAGGTAAATACCCAGATTTTGGATGCGGGGCCCTTGGTCGATTCGGCTTGGGATTCTGTTGTGCAATCCCCTTCAGCAGGGGATTACCTCTCTTCAGCGCCGCCTGGCGCCGCGCTGCACGCCACACCAGACAATTCTGCGGCGCCTACGCCACCAGTTGCACGGGAAACGCCCGCTGGGCTCGAGGGCTCGCAGCCCCCCGTTCTTCACCGCGGCACCCACCACCTGGCCGTCGTGTGCGCCGATGTCCTTTCGATTGATTGGCTCGAACTCTCGAGGGCTGGGCATCGACGTGCCCTGTTAACAACCGGGGCCCCGCAATGGCTGGTTCCCTGATGCGGCCGCTCGCCTGAGCGGTATGATTGGAAAAATTAAGACTGTGTGATTGAGGAGACCGCTGTGGATTTGAGTTATTCCGCCGAAGAGTTGAGCTTCCGGGGCGAGGTGCGTGACTGGCTAAGCGCCAACCTGCCAGCCGATATTCGTGACAAGGTGGTCAATTACCACGGGCTTTCAAAAGACGAGTACTTACGTTGGCACCGAATCCTCGCGGCCAAAGGCTGGTCTGTGCCGCACTGGCCCGTCGAGTGGGGCGGCACCGGTTGGGACATTACCCAACGTTATATTTTCGATGAAGAATTCGGTCTTGCTGGTGCGCCCGGGCTGCCCCCGTTTGGACCAGTCATGTGCGCGTCGGTCTTGCTCCGATTTGGTACTGCTGAGCAAAAAGAACGGTTCCTGCCACGAATCAAAACAGGCGATGATTTTTGGGTGCAGGGCTACTCAGAGCCAGGCGCTGGCTCGGACCTGGCCGCACTCAAATGTCGTGCTGATCGCAAAGGTGACTTCTACCATGTCACTGGTCAGAAGATCTGGACGACCTTGGGACATTACGGGGATTGGATTTTTTGCCTGGTCCGCACCGACTCGAACGTAGAACGGCGCCAGGAGGGCATTAGCTTCCTCCTCATCGACATGAATACCCCGGGAATCACGGTGCGTCCGCTGATTCTGATGGACGGCGGTCACGAGGTGAATGAAGTCTTTTTTGATGACGTCGTCGTCCCGGTCCAGAACTTGATCTTTGAAGAACACAAGGGCTGGACAGTTGCAAAGTACCTGCTGGGTCATGAGCGTATGGGCACAGGCAACGTGAGTGCGTCTCGTCGTGAAATCGGGACGTTGCGTGCGCTTGCCACGCGTGAGATCAAAAACGGTCGGCCCCTGCTGGATGACCCGCGTTTTAGAGACCGCTTGTCTCGGGTCGAAATTGAACTTGAGGCCCTCGAGATCACGTCGTTGCGGTTTCTTGACCAGATGCGCCGAACCGGTCAGCCACCCGGTGCCGATGTATCGCTTCTGAAAATCCGCGGTACCGAAATTCAGCAGGGCATTACCGAATTGATGATGCAGGCCGTGGGTCCTCGAGCGCAGCCCTTCAAGGCGGTCGATCATGGCTCGATCGATCATTTCATGTCGCGTCTTGCGCCGCGTTATTGCAACGTACGCAAAGCCAGCATTTACGCAGGCTCGAACGAGATCCAGCGCAACATCA
>CAIPGD010000469.1 GCA_903864485.1 uncultured bacterium
AAACCGATGGCTAAACTGCAGAACCATGCCCCGAACGAGTCGTACCACCGGCGGCGGCTCGGTCACCGACCACCAGGGTTTGAGGGCCGCCTGAGCATATCCAAGATAGCGTGGATCTCCCTCCGCGACCGCCTGCTCGAAGTACGCCCGGGCGAGTTCCGCCGCCAACTCGGGGTTTTGTTGATCCTGACGCCATGCCGAACGCAACCGGTTTAGTTCGCGCGACGTCGGATCCTGCGCTCGCAAAGGCAGCTTCTCAACGACCACCGAATCCGCAGCGGGTGTGTGCGGAGCGGCCAAGGCCACCAAAGGCCAGCCAATGTGCGTGAGCAAAGCGACAAGCAATAATCGGATGGAAGACATAGGGCGCGAATGTACCCGATGGATCCGTTCTTAGGTCAACCAACTTCGTAACTAAGCGTTACTACACATAGCGTTCACTCACTCAAAAACACTTTGCCTTGTGTTCTTGATTGGGTTTATGCTGCGCTCGCTCGGTCCACCCTCTTATTATTGGAATAGCACCATGAACAAACTGATCTCCGCACTTGTGTTTGCCGTCATCGCCGCTGTTGGCACCCCAGCATTCGCTGGCGCACACGCCGCTGCTGCACCGGCCGCCGCTCCAGCGACTGCACCTGCAGCGCCTGCGAAGAAAGACGAAATGAAGAAAGACGAAATGAAGAAAGACGAAAAGAAAGCCGAGAAGAAGTAATTCTTCTGCCGGAGAGCCGTGCTTGCACGGTCGCCCGGTTTGGTGGTCAAGCCCTGCTCGGTAAAACGATCAGGGCTTTTTTATTGCTGATGCCCTTTCCAGACCTTTCGAAAAATGACGCTTCGTTCACAAAGATTGTTGCTTGCCTCCAAACCCAGGCGTCAACTTCTCCGCGATTCCACGGGAGTTGTACTCGGAGTCATTACCTCGCAAGTACTGGCCCAATCAACGTGGCCTAATCGGCCCATTCGTCTGATTATTCCGTTTCCGCCGGGCGGCGCCACCGACATCATCGGGCGAGCGCTGGCAAACCGGCTTTCGACAACCCTTACTCAGCAAGTCATCATCGAAAACAAGCCGGGCGCAGGTGGCGTGATCGGCGCGGATATGGTGGCCAAGTCAGCAGCCGACGGGTACACGCTGCTTCTTGGCACGTCGTCAACCCACTCAGTGGGCCCTGCCCTTAATCCGAAGATGCCCTACGACGCCACCCGCGATTTTATTCCGGTGGTACATGTTGCAAACGCGCCAAGCGTTCTGGTTGTGGGTTCGAGTTTTCCTGCCAACACAGTGACGGAATTCGTCAGCCTGCTCAAGCGCAATCCCGGAAAGTACAACTTTGGGTCGAGCGGAATCGGAACCTACCCGCACCTTTCCGCCGAGATGTTCAAATGGCGCGCCGGCAATCTTTTCGTGGTGCACATCCCGTACCGAGGAACCGGACTCGTTATCCCTGACTTGATCACGGGAGAAATTGCGTTTCTCATGGACTCGGTGGTTTCCGCGCAAACGCACATCAAGGACGGGAAGGTCAAACCACTCGCCGTATCAGGAGCCCAACGCAGCGCCTCGTTGCCGCAAGTACCGACCTTTACTGAGGTTGGCATTAAAGGACTTGAAATCAGTAACTGGTTTGGGATCCTCGCACCAGCCCAAACGCCGGCCGATCTCGTTGCGCGGATTAATCGCGAGGTCAACGCGGCGCTGAAAACACCGGATGTCGTGGAGCGGTTCTTCAAAGTCGGCGCCGACCCTGCGGGCGGGACTGGCGATCAATTCAAAGAGGTCATTCGAGCCGACCATGAAAGCTGGAAAGCCCTGATCACGCGTGCCGGGATCAAACCGGAGTAAGTCTCACGGGTCGCTTCGGGCCGTCCGCATGGCGGCGAGAACGCTTTGCGCACCTTTAGCGATGAAATTTGCGTCCGACCCAATCGTAACCAGCTGAAATCCCGCCGCCACCCGACGCAATGCGCCCTCGGGTGACCCCGTGTGAATGCCCGCTGCCAGCCCATAAAAATGGGCTCGTTCGAGGATATGCTGGATCGCCTGCGCCACCGGGGGTGCTACGTCGTCAAAACTAGGGCGGCATCCGAGGGCAAGCGACAGATCCGACGGACCGATATAAATCGCGTCGAGCCCCTCGACCGACAAAATCGCATCCAGTTGATCGAGCGCCTGCGCCGTCTCGATCATTGCAAACCGGACGATTTCCTGGTCCGCCCACTCCGGATAATCCGGCCCATTTACCAACATCGCTCGCAGGGGTCCATAACTTCGGGTTCCGACCGGCGCGTAGCGTGTGTACGCGACAAACCGCTGTGCCTCTTCTCGGGTACTCACCATCGGGCAAATCACCCCATGTGCACCGGCATCAAGCACCTTCATCAGGATCCCTGGCTCGAGCCATGGGACGCGAACGAGTGGGGTCGTTGCAGTCGTGGTGATTGCCTGAAGCATAGGCACCATCGCCTGGTAATCAACCAGGCCGTGCTGCAGATCCACCGTCAGGGAGTCCCACCCCTGCCTGGCCATGATCTCGGCGGACAAACTATTAGGCAGCGCTAGCCAGCCGTTGACTGTAGCGCCACCGGCTTTCCAGCGCTCTCGAAGGGCGTTCGGACGCATGATTGAGATCAAAAATTGACGCTGTTACGACCCTTCAGTTGGAGAATTTCCCGTGCATCCTCGGAACTCGCAATCTCGAGTCCCAAACTCTCGATAACCTGCCGAACGGCTTTCACCTGTTGGGCATTCGTTTGTGCGAGCTGCCCCGGACTAATCCAGATCGAGTCCTCAAGGCCCACCCGCGCATTGCCACCCATCGCAATGGATTGCGCCGCAATCGGCAATTGATTGCGCCCGGCACCGAGAACACTCCACTGGTACTGGTCGCCGAACAGGCGATCAGCGGTCCGTTTCATATGGGCGACATCTTCCGGATGCGGACCGATGCCACCGAGAATCCCAAATACCGACTGAATAAAAAATGGCGCCTTCACCAAACCCCGATCCGCAAAATGACGCAGCGTATAGAGGTGCCCGATGTCGTAGCACTCGATCTCGAAACGGGTCCCGTGACTGGCGCAGGTCGTCAGAATATTTTCAATGTCCTTGAACGTATTCTTAAAAATCCGATCGTCCGAGCCCTCCAGATAGGGTTTCTCCCAGTCGAACTTGAACTCTGGATATCGCCCGAGCATTGGGAACAAACCAAAATTCATCGAACCCATATTGAGCGACGCGACTTCAGGCTGAAAATGTGCACAGGGCTTAAGCCGCTCATCGACTCCCATGGTGGGAGCACCACCCGTTGTAATGTTGATCACCGCGTCACTGTTCTGCTTAATAACCTTCAAAAATGGCTCAAATGCTTCAGGACGTTGGTCGGGTTGGCCTGTCAGTGGATCGCGAGCATGCAAATGCACCAACGCCGCTCCGGCGGCATGCGCACCAAGGGCTGCCTCCGCGATCTCGGCCGGCGTAATCGGCAGATACGGCGACATCGTTGGCGTATGGATCGCGCCCGTCACGGCGCAAGTCACCATGACCTTGCGACGACGTTTCAACACAGCAGGAGCGGCGGGACTTGATGACGAGGCGTTATTGGCCGACATGCTGGGCAACCTTTAAAAATAGACATCTGCAGAAACAGCGAATTATCGAAAATTTAATTCAAAAAGACGACTGCGTCTTTTTATGGGCCGCCAGGGCGGCCAAACGATGATTTCGCCAAGCCGTTTTTTGAACGATTTCAGCGGCGCTAGGATGCTTACCCCAAGCTGTAACAGCGCGCTGCCAACTCGCGTCATCCCAAACGGCTGCGGGTGGGGCATCCGCCTGATAGCGTCGAAACCATGAGACATAGCGCTCGCAATAATCGGCAATACCATTCGGCGCGTTGAGTTCGATCGTCTCAAATGGCCCCATGAATGCCCAGCGCAAACCGAGCCCGTCGGCGACCGTGCGGTCGAGGTCCTCAGGGCTGACAACGCCATCCTGGACGAGTCTGAAGGCTTCCGTTAGCAAAGCGGCCTGTAATCGATTCAATACAAATCCGTCGACCTCACGCCGGACGTCAACCGGCACCTGACCGACACTCTGCATGATGGCGCTTGCGCGCTGCTTGGTCTCGATGCTCGTCCAAGGCGCCCCACACAGTTCCACTACCGGTGCCAGGTGCGGGGGGTTCACCGGATGCGCAACGAGACAGCGACTGCGGCCTGCGAGCGTCTCGGTGAACTTCGATGCCACGATGGCCGAGGTCGAAGATCCGAGAATGGTCTGAGGGGCAGCCACTGCGTCGAGCCGCTGGAACAACTCAATCTTGACATCCAGCCGCTCCGGACCGCTTTCCTGCACGTATGACACGCCGTCGAGGGCCTCTTCAAGGGTATCGACCACTGTGACCTGCGCGTGCGCAGCCTCGGCATCCGCTACCAAACCCAAAGCCGCCAGGTCTTGCAGTGAATGACCGATGATCGACAGCGCCGCTGCACGCTGCGAATCGACCGGATCCCAAACCTTCACCCTCCAGCCCGAGCGCGTGAACACATTCGCCCATGAACATCCGATCAGACCCGCTCCGACAATGCCAACGGTTTGCATTCTTAACTCCTTAAAGCCAAAGTACCTTGCGGCGCAATTCAAGATCTTGAAACAACAAATTCGACGGACCGATGTGAGTGACCTGCCCAGTTTCGAGCGCCACAGTACGATCGGAGAGCGCCAAGGCCAGATCCAGGTGATGATCAACAATCACGATGGAGATCTCATGGCGCAGCCGATCAAAAGCCTCAAACAGTTCCTCAACAACGGCTGGGGCGAGACCCTCAAACGGCTCATCGAGCAGCAGGATCTTGGTATCCCCCGATAATGCCCTCGCAACTGCAACCATCTGCTGCTCGCCCCCGGAGAGATAATCAGCAGGAGACCGCCAGCGCTCCCGAATTCTTGGGAAAAACTCGAAGATGCGCTCTTCTTCCCAAAACACACCCTGGCCATTGCGGCGTCGCATCCGACCGAGTTCAAGGTTCTCTGCTACCGACATTCCGGAAAACAACCCCCGGCCCTGGGGAACATAAGAGACACCACGGCGCGTAATCTCGGCCGACGGATCGCGGGCCAGAGCCATTCCACTCAGACTGATTTCCCCACTTGCTGGCGGAGCGATCCCCACGATCGTTTTGAGCAAGGTCGACTTCCCGGCCCCATTTCGACCCAACAAGGCGACGATTTCATGCTCAGCAACATGGAAACTCACGTCACGCAAAATGTGGCTCTTGCCATAGTAGGTGTTGACCCGGTCCAATCGAAGAAGTTCGCGGTCAACAACGGCTGATTCACGGTGCCTACCCGCCAAGGCCTCCGATCCGGAGCCAATATAAACCTCCTGAACCCGTTTTGAATCGCGCGCATCGTTTACGCCGCCATCCACCAGTACCGCCCCCTCGTTCATGACAGTGACCGCGTCCGCCAACGCAAAAACCCGGTCGATATCGTGTTCGACCAACAACACCGGAAGGTCCTGAGAGATCTGCTTGATGAGGTCCCCGACCCGTTGACGTTCGAGCGCTGCCAGCCCCGCCAGTGGCTCATCCAGAAGCAAGATGCGCGGCTTGGTTGCGAGCGCCAGCGACATGTCCAGAAGTCGCTGCCCGCCGTAGGACAGTGACGAGGCCTCGGCTCCCTCCACACCGGCCAAACCCATGGTGCGCAAGATGGCCTGGGTTTGCTCATTGACCTGCTGAAGGGACTCCGCATTAATCCAGCAGCCAAATCGGTTGGGATCACGCGCCTGAACCGCCAGTCGCACGTTCTCGGCCACCGTTAGAGCCGGAAACAGATTCGTAATCTGAAATGAACGGCCAACCCCGGCTCGAGTGATCGCCTCTGGCGACATCCCCGCAATCGATTGCCCCTCGAGGGTGATTGCACCTTCATCCGGATTGAACTGCCCAGAAATCAGGTTGAACGCGGTTGTCTTACCCGCACCATTCGGTCCAATCAGCGCGTGAAGCGTTCGATCAGTGACAGTAAAATTCACCCCCTGAACCGCCCGAATACCACCAAAGCTCTTGCGAAGGCCCCGGACCTCAAGGATTGGTTGGGACCCGGCGGCCAGCGGCTTCAAGAACTCCGGCAAGGTCGTGCTCCCGGCCTGACGGCCGGACATTGCAGCGTCGCCTAACCGTTGCCGACGAAATGGCGCCGTGACGCGTGCGTAGAGGCCGACCAACCCGTCGGGCGAAAAAACAATGAATCCGACAAAGAGGAGGCCAAACACCAAAAGCCAATTCTCAGTCAGGCTCGAGAGGTAGTCCCGAAAAATAACGAAGAACAGGGCACCGATGGCTGGTCCGATAAAGGAGCGCATTCCGCCAATGATCACCATGGCCAAAAGCTCACCCGAGAACGCCACGGAAATTGGCTCCGCCGACGTCATCCGATTTTTGAACAGCAATAGAACGCCCGCCAAACCGGTCAAGGAGGTCGACAGCACAAAGGCAATCAACTTGTATTGATCGGTCGAATAACCCAGAAACCGAGCCCGTTGCTCGTTTTCGCGGATCGCAACCAATACCGTTCCAAGCGGTGACCGATGGAAGCGCCAAAGCACTGCGCCCGCCAGCATTGTGATGACCGCAACCAAGACGTAGTAGCCCTGCGCTGTCTCCAGATCCACCCCCCAAAGCGCCGGGCGGACAATGCCGCCCAAACCATTTTCACCGCCAGTCAAGGCGGTCCAGCGAAATGCGACCGAGTACAACATCGCCGACATCGCAAGGGTCAGCAGCGAAAAATAGACACCGCGCCTGCGTAGGACCAAATAGCCGAAAGTGAGCGCAACTGCGACCACAATGCCTATACCAACGAATGCGGGCATCACAAAATCACCAGGAAACCAATGCAACTGGGCCAACGCGGTGGCATAGGCAGCCAATCCAAACCAGGCGCCGTGGCCAAATGACGTTAGGCCAGTCGTTCCGACAAGAACATTCAGCGCCATGCACGCAAGGCCAAAAATCACGACTTCAGTTGCGGAACTGACGCCTAGCCCAAGTGATGTCATCAGGAAGGGCAGAATGACCAAACCAATGGCCAAATAGAGGAGATCGCGTTTCTGGGGCATCGGTTTCACTCAAAGCGCTGGATGCGCTCCCCAAACAAACCCCGCGGGCGGATCAGCAAAACCAGCAACATCAGCAAATAGATTGAGGCCTCTGACTGCTCCGGATACCCCAACGCGGTCACCACGCCCTTGGTCACACCCACAATGACTGCAGCGAGTACCACGCCCCAAAATGACCCCAGACCGCCGATCACGACGACGACAAACGCGGAGGTAATAATCTCCGCTCCCATCGCTGGGTGAATCGAGAAAATCGGCGCGAGCATCACGCCGGCCAAGCCCGCCAGGCCCACTCCCAGAAATGCAACCGCGGCCATATAGGGTTGGAGTGAAATTCCGAGCGCGCCCAGCATTTCCGGGTTTTGCACCCCCGCGCGCACAACCCGCCCAAAGGGGGTGCGTTGCAATAACAGCCAAAGCCCCGCAACGCACAAAACCGCCACGCTCAAAATAAGAAGCCGATAGCGGGGATAAACGAAATCGCCAATGAAAATCTGGCCACGCAATTCAGGCGGAATCGACCATGACAGCGGCGCTGCGCCAAACACCATCCGCAGCAACTGCTCAGCCACCATCGCCAATCCAAAAGTAAGCAACAACGAAAGCGCTGGATCACTCTTGTAAAACCGGCGAAAAAGGACGCGCTCAATCACGACGCCCAGGCAACCGACCACCAGGGGCGAAAGAATCGCCGCGCTGGTGAATCCGAGGTGATTGCCGATGCTCAACGCGAGGTACGCGCCGATCGCGTAGAAGGCGCCGTGCGCCAGGTTGACGATACCGCCGAGTGAAAAAATCAGCGACAAACCTAGCGCAATCAACAGGTAATAGGCCCCAGCGAGAAGCCCATTCAGCAGATGTTGAAGAAAAAGCACAATCAGGCCATCTTGCACTCATTCTCTTCGCTGGTGGTCGCGATGACCTCCAGAGATTCGTTTGGCCCAGGCACCGGGGCAGACGAGCGGAAAATGTCGTAGTTGTTCTTGATCTCATTCACGGGTAGGGCCTGCACCGTATACATCTCATGCATCATTTGGTGATCGGCCTTGCGGAAATACCCCTCCCGAGTTTTCATCAGACCAAACTTCGCACCCTTTTCAAAGTGTTCAACCAGTTTGGCTGATTCCGTTGATTTAGTCTCCGCCATCGCCTGCAGCGTCAGACGGATCGCGTTGTAGTCACCCCACGCCTGATTCTCGGGGGGGCGGCCATACCGCTTCGTGAATTCAGCGACAAATTTCTTGGTTTCAGCGGTTTCAATCAGGTGATGCCAGACAACCGGCCAAGTCCCCAGAAAATTCCCACGACCGGCACCCCATGCCAATGCGGTGTCAAATCCAAAACCAGCGACCGGAAATGCCAGCCCGAATTCCGAGTACTGCTTGAGGAAGTTCGTGATCTGATTGCCCGCGAGGTTCGAGATAACGAGATCAGGTTTCGCATTCCGGATCTCAAGCAACAGGGGCGAAAAGTCGGTGGCATCGGTCGGAACCAACTTGTCCGCGGCGAAATCACCGCCATTAGCCGACATGAACCGCTTGGACACCCGCAGCAGATCATGACCAAAGGCGTAATCGGCCGTCAACGAAAACCACTTCTTCCCCTTCACCAGCCCCTGCGCCATCAGCGACCGGCCGCAGGTTTTCACGTACATCGAATTCTGGCTTTCAATGTGGAACATGTACTTTTTGCAGCCCTTGCCACGCAGCTCATCTGAATTCGCGCCGGTGTTAATAAAGAGCGTCCTTGCACGTTCCGTTACCTGGCTCAGCGACAGGGCAGATGCAGACGATATCTCGCCGATGATGCAAGCCACCTTATCGCGCTCGATCATTCGCTCGGCTTTCGTTGAGGCGGTCTGAGGGTTAACGGAATCTTCTTTCAAGAGTTCGATCTTCCGTCCAAGGACGCCGCCCGCAGCGTTCGCCTCGGCCACCGCCATATCCGCAGCCTGAACTGCGTACTCGCCCAGCGGCCCTAAGAATCCTGTTCGAGGCGTTAGATGTCCGATGCGGATCACATCGGATTGCCCGCGACTGATTGCAGGAAATCCGAGCGAGGCGGCAACGACCGATGCCCCGGCCAACGCGGTACGTCGTCCCTGATTGACGGATGAGCTCATAACTGATTATCTCCAGCTTCGTTTTGGAATTGGTAAGGCCACGTTGGAGCCTGAAGTCAATTTCGAACCCAGTCAACCAAGGTAAACCCCATCTCAGGAGCAGCTATGGATCTCGGCATTAAGGGATTAAGGGTCATGATTTCTGCGGGCGCGCAGGGAATCGGTCTCGCGGTCGCCCGGGCATTTGTCAGGGAAGGCGCGGTCGTTTCGGTTTGTGACGTGAATGTAGCGGCCGTCGATGCACTTGGAAAATCCGACCCAGCCATCCATGCGTCGGTCTGCGATGTGGCCAACCGGGCCCAAGTAAAGCAGTGGTTCGATTTGGCTTTGGCGCACCTCGGTGGACTTGACTGCCTGATTAATAACGCAGGGATTGCAGGGCCCACCGGCAAAGTCGATGAGATCGATCCTGAAGAGTGGGATCGTTGCCTCGCCGTCGACTTAACGGGGCAATTCAATTGCACCCGACTGGCCGTCGGTGCTTTGCGGCACTCCAGCAATGCCAGCATCCTGAATGTTTCCTCGCTCGCAGGGCGCCTCGGATTCGCATTACGCACGCCCTATGCTGCAGCCAAGTGGGGTGTAATTGGCTTCATGAAATCGCTCGCGATCGAATTGGGCGGCGACGGAATCCGGGTGAACGGACTCTTGCCAGGGGTCGTTTCCGGCGAGCGGCAACACCGTGTGCTCAGCGCAAAAGCTCAGGCTAAAGGCGTCACTTTTGAAGAAATTGAAAAAAGCGCCTTTGCTGCGACTTCCATCAAGCAATACGTGAGCCCCGAGCAACTCGCCGACTATGCGGTCTTTCTTGCCAGCCCAAGAGCCTCGACAATCTCAGGGCAGGCGCTCTCGGTCTGCGGCGACACCAACATGCTAAGTTGAGCGTCGATCAGACCGGGATAACCCAGCTTCAGGTTGATTTTCGGGCGGGCGGCAGATCGGTACAGGCACCTTCAAACACCTCTGCAGCCATGCCGATTGATTCGCCTAAGGTTGGATGGGGGTGAATAGTTCGGCCGATATCAACGGCGTCCGCACCCATCTCAATCGCTAGGGCGACCTCGCCAATCAAATCGCCTGCATGGGTCCCTACGATCCCACCACCAATGATGCGGTGGGTGGCCTCATCAAACAAAAGCTTCGTAAACCCTTCATCGCGCCCGTTGGCAATCGCGCGACCACTTGCCGCCCAGGGGAAAACACCCTTCCGCACGGCCAATCCTTCCTTTTTGGCTTCTTCCTCGGTGATACCCACCCATGCGATTTCCGGATCCGTGTAGGCCACCGA
>CAIPGD010000470.1 GCA_903864485.1 uncultured bacterium
CAAACCACAAGTGGGCAAGACCTGCTTTGACGACCGGGTCGTCTTGGTTGTCCAAGTTGAACCAATTCAGGAAATCTCCCATTTCGGCATCCAGCAGAACCGCCGGGGGGGCTTCGTAGTGAACCTTTTGTCGGTGCATCGGCCCTGAAACGACCTGCATCGGACCTTGAGCATCGTCGCGCCATTGGCCAACACGAATTTTGGTGAGACTGCTGTACCCGGTTGGAAAGATGGCTGCATGCCAGCCAAAAAGGCGCTCCGTCGTCAGAGGTATGTTGTGTCCTCGAGTTGCGTCCAGCACCATATCGACCACCCCATCGACATGCCGATCTGCCGGTGCCAAGGCACCGATGTCGACGCTGAGCCTGCGGGCAATGGACGATCGCACCGAGTCGAGTTTGAGCGTTTCGCCCTCGATTTCGCTGGTCTTGAGCACATCCTCGGTCAGGATGCGCAGCGTCGCCTGATCCCGCAGGTTCAACCCCAGATCGTGCATCCGGCCCAGCAAATACCCTTGCTTCAGATGAAGCTGAGCAAGCAAGGGTGCCAGCCGCTTGTGGTCGTAAACCCAGTGTGGCCAGTCGTTTCGTTGCCAGACATAGCGTTTATCGTCGCTTTTCATGCGGTGATTGTTGCCACCATTCACCGCGCAGTCAAGGCAATCTACGCAGTATTTGCGGATTTAAGTTCGGTATTCACCGCAAGAAAACTTTGGATGGGAAGATAAAGGATAGACAAGGGTTCCTGACTCCTGCGGCGCAGGACGCCCGGGCTGCCCGGCCCTCCGCGCGCCCGCGGCTTCGCTCTCCGCTCCCATTCGCCCAGGGAAACGAGAAAGCCCACCCTTGCGCTGGGCACGATAGCGGAATCATTGATTGCACTGCAATCATCGATTACAATTCAAGCCTACTGCAACACCGGAGCGCCGCCATAGCCAGCATCACCATCCGCAACCTCGATGACGACATCAAGCAGCGGCTGCGTGTGCGCGCCGCCGAGCACGGCCGCTCAATGGAAGAGGAGGCGCGCGACATCCTTCGCCGGGTCATGAGCGATGCCACCTCGCCGCGCGACCTGGCCGCAGCCATCCGCACCCGAGTCTCTCAGGGAGCGCGCACCGATCTCGAACTAACCGCCCGGGAGCCGATGCGCGAGCCCCCGCAACTCGGCCGCCAATCTCGATGATCATCCTCGACACCAACGTCCTCTCGGAACTACTTCGGCCGGCCCCGGCCGGGCAGGTCGAGCGTTGGCTGGCGGCCCAGGACGGCGCGAAGGTCTACTTCACCACGGTTGGCGAGGCAGAACTGCGGCTCGGCGTGGCCATTCTTTCCGCAGGCAAGCGCCGCGCCGCGCTTACCACCGCGATCGAGGGCCTGCTAGACGAGGATTTCCGCGACCGCATCCTGCCGTTTGATCGTCCTGCGGCGAGGGCCTACGCCACCATCGCTGCCGAACGCCGCGCTTCGGGCCGGGCGATTAGCCAGTTCGACTGCCAGATCGCCGCGATTGCCCGCGCCCGTGAAGCCACGGTGGCGACCCGCAATACCGGCGACTACGAGGGCTGCGGTATTGAGTTGATCGACCCCTGGACATTCGGCGCCCGCCAGTAAGCGGTCACGACCCAACGACTATGCCCAGTTGCTGGACGACGGACTGGTTGCCAGCGGCAGCGATATTGCACGCCAGGAGGGGCTGCACCATTCGACGGTCAATGAGTTGCTGCGGCTGACGCTGCTGGAGCCTGCCGTCATCCAGGCCATCCTGGCCTGGGCAGCAGCCCCGGTGCATGAGTCTGCTGTGGTTCCAGCGGAACCCGTTGCCGACCGACTGGGTGGCGCAGCGGGAGGTGGTGGTGGCGTTTGATGCCTGAAATCAGGCCATCACGATCTGGGTGTGGACCTCGACCTTGAGGGCGCGTTTGATGGCCGCAAACACAGCTGAGATGTTGCTCATGGTTGGGTTGCCCGATTTCGACAGCATTCGGTGCAGGCTCTTGGCAGGTTTGTGAATTTCCTCGGCCAGCGCCTCGAAGCCCACCGTCGCGTTCACCAGGTCTCGCAGGATCAGCTTGGCTGATTCCGGTTCGCCATTGACAAACAGGGTGATGGCCTCGTCCAGAAGCGCCTGCGCAAAGGCCGGATCGTTCTGAACGCGCGCGGCCACGGTCTCTTTGAAATCACGAGTCAGTGCCATGTTCACTTTCCTTTCTGGGTTGATGCCTTGCGGCGCTTTTAGCCTTCCCACAGCGCCATGCGCAAGCCCGGCCCCCAATCGATCAGTCTTCAAAGGCTACGCGGCGGTGTGATCCAACCTTGCGGTGCGGCAACCTCCCCGACTCGATCGTCTCTGGGCCCTTTTCTTATGGCGTTTCCCCGGGGAAACGCGGGGCAGCGCTGCGGGTGTCCTAGCGAAATCAATGTCTTACGCGCGCCAGTTCGTTGTCAACCAAGGCGGCTGGTCGAGCATCGAACCTGCCACACTGGTGCAATGGGAACTTATGCGTTACCATATAGCTCATGAGCTACCAGATCAAAGAACTCCTGCTGGTCGAGGGCGACAGCCCCTTCGCGGAGTGGTTCGGGTCGCTGG
>CAIPGD010000471.1 GCA_903864485.1 uncultured bacterium
CTGCCATCCCAGATCAAATTCGTACCATTTCGACGAGAATTTGGCCGAAGTCGGGTAGGTGTGATGATTGTTGTGCAACTCCTCGCCGCCAATCCAGATTCCCCAAGGCGAGATGTTACGACTGGCGTCAGCGCAATCGACGTTGCGGTAGCCCCAATAGTGGCCAATGCCGTTGATCACACCGGCCGCATGGATCGGTATCCACATCATCTGCAGCGCCCAGATCGAAATGCCGATCGGGCCAAGCAACGCCAGATCAATGATCGCCATCAGCGTCACCCCGAGCACAGGGTGGGCGGTGTAAACCCGCCGCTCGACCCAGTCGTCGGGGCAGCCATGGCCAAACTTCTCGGTCGTTTCGCGATTCAGAACCTCTGCAGCGTACAACTCGGCCCCGCGCAACAAGACGGTGCGCAGGCCCCGGGTTTGCGGGCTATGCGGGTCCTCTGAGGTCTCACAGCGCGCATGGTGTTTGCGATGAACTGCCGCCCATTCACGGGTGACCATTCCGGTGGTCATCCAAAGCCAGAATCGGAAGAAATGGCTGACGACGGGATGCAAGTCCAGGGACCGATGGGCCTGACAGCGATGCAGATAGATCGTCACCGCCGCAATCGTGATTTGGGTCAGAACCAGTGCGATCACACCAAGCTGCCACCAGGGCAGATCAAAAAAGCCACCATCGACCCAGTCAAAAAAGACCGCGTACATCCCTTCGAAACTCATTCAATTTCCTAAATTTACGAATAAACCTGTGTACGGTAAGCGACCCATGATGCAGCGGCAACCGGATTCAGACGGTAGACGGCTTCAGGCGCTGAAAAGCGACAGCATAAAAGCCATCGCACCCCTCTAGATGCGGCAACAGGGTCCGGGCTCCGGGAAAACCCGTTGCAAGTCCGGCGCCACCAGGATCGGCATCCACGGCCATAAAGTCTGGATGCTTTTCGGCGAATGCTCGAGCCACGCCATCGTTTTCGGCTTCGAGCAAGCTGCAGGTCGCGTACACCAGACGCCCACCGGGCTTGACCAACTGGGCAGCGGCCGCAAGGATGGCGCCCTGACGAACGGTGAGTTCGGCGACATCGCGAAGGCTTTGCCGCCACTTGAGATCAGGATTTCGCCGCAGCGTCCCGGTACCGCTGCAAGGGGCATCGACCAACACACGATCAGCGCGTTTCGAGAGTCGGTTTAACTTCGGGTCCGCCTCCGATTCAATGCGCATGGGCTGCACATTGGTCGCGCCCGCCCGCAAAAGTCGTGGCCGGAGTTTTGCCAGACGCCCCTCCGAAACGTCAATCGCGAAGACCTGCCCACCGCCGCGCATCGCAGCCGCGAGAGCCAAGGTCTTACCGCCAGCGCCGGCACAAAAATCGACGATCGTTTCGCCCCGTTTAGCGCCGACGCATGCAACCAGCCATTGGCTTCCCGCATCCTGGACTTCGACCCAACCGTCCAGAAACGTCTTCGAGTGCTCGAGTGCCGGATGCCCCGTGAGGCGGAGCGCGCCCGGGACCTTCTCAATAGCCGTGGCCGCAATGTCTTCGGCAGCCAAGGCTGCGATCGCGGCTGGCACATCGGCCTTCAGCAGATTGACGCGCAGATCAAGCGGGGCAGGTGCCAACAATGCAGATTCAAGGGCTTCCAATGCGTCGCCTGACCATTGCGCGGCGAGGCGCTCATGAAGCCAGTCAGGCAGGCTGTTGCGAACCGCGGGGGCGAGCGCAGCCGCACGCACCGGGTCATCCACTGCGGGGGCAATATTGGAGAACCAGCGCGCGAGATCAGGATCACGGGCAACCACACCCGAGCAGGCCTTTTCGCCAGCCACCATACAAAGCGCCAGCAGGGCCAACAATCGTTCACGCGGCCCTGGTCCGCCGGCAATCAAATGCTCGAGCCGGCGCCGATGACGCAACACCGCAAATGCGGCCTGCGCGATCCGCGCCCGATCACGCCGCCCCAATTCGGGATGCGCCCGAAAGAACTCGCGCAAAAGCACATCGGCCGGCCGAATGCAGGGCAACAACCTGCGAACTGCATCTTCGAGCAACCAAAATCGAACGCCGCCGGCCATACCCGCGCCTTCGACTCCGCCGCCGATCACACCGCCGGGCGCGCCAGTACCCCGCGCACCAAGCCGCGCACCAACCCTCTGGCCCGGCGCGAGTCGCCTCTGCGGGGAAGATCGCTGGGACGATCGATCAGTCCGCGCCCCGATCGGTTTTCCGGGACGCCCCGACTTATCCGTTGCCATTCAGTTCGAGCCTTTCAATAATC
>CAIPGD010000472.1 GCA_903864485.1 uncultured bacterium
ACATGGAAATAGCGGTGGCAGCCGGGATTAAAAGGGTCAGGGCAATCGTCGCCGATGACGAGCGCTTGCTGCGCGATCAGCTCGTCGCCGCCTTGCGCGAGGTCTGGCCCGAACTCGAGCTGGTGGCACAAGCCCGAAATGGCCAGGAGGCGGTCGAACTGGTAGCCCAGTTCAAACCCGATGTGGTCTTTCTCGATATCCGCATGCCCGGTTTAACGGGTATCGAAGCGGCTGCCCAGATCATTCAGATGGACTTCGGCGCAGACCGCTGTCCACCCGAAATCGTGTTCGTGACGGCCTTTGATCAGTACGCAGTTCAGGCATTCGAGCGGGGGGCGATCGACTATGTCCTGAAGCCCGCTCAACCCGAGCGGCTGCGCTTGACGGTGGCCAGGCTCCAGCAACGCTTGGGCCAAGACACACAAGCGATTCGACCCCACCTGCAAGCCTTACTGTTTCAACTCCGTCACCAAAGCGCATCGCCAGAAAAGACCTTGCGCTGGATTCAGACCGGAGTTGGCTCGACGATCCAAATGATTCCGATCGACGAGGTGCTATTCTTTGTGAGTGATGAAAAGTACACCCGAGTTCAGTCCGCCGGCACGACTGGCCTGATTCGAACATCGATTCGAGAATTGCTCGAGACGCTTGACCCAGAGCGGTTCTGGCAGATTCATCGCAGCACTATCGTGAACGTACATGCTATCGCCAGCGTTGATCGGGATGACCGCGGCAGACAGTTGGTACGGCTGCGCGACTGGCCTGAAACGCTCGAAATCAGTCGGACCTTCAGCGGTCTCTTCAAGGCGATGTGAGACGAATTGAGACGAATTGAGGCAAGTTGAGGCGATTCGGGGTGGCCTCTACCAGCCGTAAAAACGGGGCCAACTTTGCACGGCTCCATCGGTCTCGAGTACCTCGTACTGCGGAAACTGAGCACCGGTCGCACAGGCGTGGTTGGGCAGAATCCGGAGTTGGGTGCCAACCGGAAATCGCTCGACGATGGCGTGGTCGGGCTCAATCGAGTGCGCCACGATCCCGTGCTCCTGATTGGCCGAACTCATGACATACGCATCGAGGGGCTGACCGAGCGCATCGCACACGAGGCCATAGCCATAGTCGCGGCCTTGGGCCTGCGTGCCCCGATCGCGGCTCATCGCCATCCAACCCGCGTCCACGAGTGCCCAGCCCTTTTCACGCTGATGTCCGATCACGGTGGTCAAAACGCTGAGCGCGATATCGGTGGGGGCGCAGACGCCGACATTGGCCATCACCAGATCAAAAAAGACGTAAACGCCGGCACGCACCTCGGTAACACCGTCGAGTTGTCGGGCCGAGAGCGCGGTGGGAGTGGACCCAACGCTAACCACAGGACAAGGCAAACCAGCGGCGCGTAGCCTCTGTGCAGCCCGAACGCACCCCGCTCGCTCCTGCTCGGCCATCGCCTGCAGCGCTTCGGGCGTGCTCAAGGCGTAGCTCGATCCCGCGTGGGTCATGACCCCGCCGAGTCGAGCGCCACCCTGCGCGGAACCCCCCGGATTTGCGTCCTCTCCCACGAGCGCCCGAGCCACCTCGAGCAATGCAGCACCCTCGGGCGCCAGACCGGATCGATGCTGATCGGTATCAATTTCGAGCCACACCTCAAAGGCCTGGTGGCGGGTCCTGCCAAATTCAGTAATGGCCTGCGCAGACTCCACGTTATCCACGATCAGTTTTAGCGCGCATCCGCGCTCCAGCAGCGCGGCTGCTTGAGGGAGCTTTGCCGGCACCATGCCCACCGCGTACAGGATGTCGACGATGCCTTCGGCAAAAAACTGCTCCGCCTCTTTGAGGGTCGACACGGTGATGCCACAAGCACCCGCCGCGATCTGCTCGCGCACGATCGGTACGCATTTGGTGGTTTTCACATGAGGCCGAAAGCGCACACCGAGCCCGTCCATACGGGCTTGCATACGGGCAATGTTATGGCTCATCTGCGCATGATCAATCAACGCAGCCGGGGTATGGATCAGATCGAAGCCCACTCGCGGACCACCTGTTCGAGAATTTCCAGAGGCACCGCACCTTGCGAAAGAACGACGCGATGAAAGTCCTTCAAATCAAAACGATCGCCGAGCTTCGATTGGGCGTACGCGCGCAGTTCGAGAATCTTCATCATCCCGACCTTATAGGCCAGCGCCTGCCCGGGCATCACCAAATAGCGCTCGATTTCGACCGTGACTTCGTTTGCGGCCATCCCGGTTTGCTCGACCATGTAATCGATTGCCTGCTCTCGACTCCAGCGCTTGGCGTGCATGCCGGTATCCACCACCAAGCGCACGGCGCGGAACATTTCGGCTTGCAATCGCCCGAGGTCGTTCAGTGGTTCCTTTTGGAGTCCCATCTCCCGGGCCAATCGCTCGGCATAGAGCGCCCACCCTTCAACGTAGGCCGTGAAGCCGCTTGCGCGCCGGAAAAATGGCAGGTCCTCCATCTTCATCTGCAAGGCGATCTGAAAATGGTGGCCCGGAATCGCCTCGTGATACGCGAGGGTTCGCATCGTGAATTTCGGCGTTCCCTCCACTTTGTATAAATTCGCGAAAAACACCCCCGGCCGATCGCCATCCAGTGAAGGCGGCTGGTAATAACCGCCCGGCGCCGTTTTTTCGGAAAAAGCCGGGACCTGACGCACCGTGACCCCGAGCTTGGGCCGTAGATCAAACACCTGCTGGGACACCGCATCCGCCTCATCGATGATGGCCTGATAGTCCTTCAGGATCGTCTCTCGGCCCGCCTGGGTATCGGGATAGAGCTGATCCGAGCGTCGCGCCAGGGTATTGATCTTGGCAGCACGGGTGCCCCCCGGAATCTGCTGCTGCGCCAGGATGGCGTCCATTTCAAGCCCGATGCGCTCGACCTCACGCAAACCCTCTTGATGCAGGGCGTCTGCGGTGGCTCGGGTCGTTGTGTGGTGCGCAATCAAATACTCGTAATACGCTTTGCCCTCAGGCAGGCTCCACGCACCATCGTTGTTCAAGGGCTTGCGCTCGAGTGCCTCGAGGTGCTGCAACAATCGCTGGTAGGGCGGGTAGACATCGCGTTCGATCACCGCCACCGCATCGGCCATCAGGGCTTGTTGGGTCTGCGCGCTGATTTTCCCGGCCGGCAATGCCGCCAGTTTGCTCTCGAGCGCTTTGGCTAACGGGTGTTGCGCGGGCGCGGGGGCAATAAAATCCCGAATCTGCACGATCGTCTTTTCAACGGCGAATTTCGGTGGCAACAAGCCTTTGCCTTCGCGAACGTTAAGCCCTTCCATGACTTGATCAAACGCGCGCGGAAAGCCCCGCATACGGGCGATGTAATCCCGCGCCCCGGTCTCATTGGCCACGGCATGGATGTTGATCAGAAAGTCTGGGAGCTGTGACTGGATCCCGAAAAGCTGATTCACCGGATAGCTGTACCAACGCCAGCGCTCGTCCTCGGCTTGTTGCCTAAACTGGAAGTCAGCAATCCGCCAAGAGGTCCGATCCTGCCCGGTCAGATCATCGTGGGCATAGCGTTTGAAAATCACCGCATTCTTGCGCGCAATCTCGAACTGCCGATCCTCCTGCGCGATCGAAAAATCATCGAGCCGATCCGAGTACCAGGCCAGGCCCGTGGTGTCGAGTAACTGCAGGCTCGACAACGTCATCGGTGATTCGAGCAACTGCTGCACAAAAACCCGGTCGTAAAACCACGAAAGCTTGAGTGGCTCAAACCACCAGGTGTGGGCTAACAACAGGGCTGCCGAGATCGGCAGCGCGAGCAGCGCGGTCATCACAATCTTCCGAATCGGTCGGGCCAAGTGGTTAAGTCCGTGGTTAACCGCCCGATCAGTCCAGTGCGAGCTTTTGGCGCGCCACGACGTCCTGATACACCATCAATTCGGCCTTGATCTGCGCCGCAAATTCTTCAGGCTTATTGGCAATGACGATCGAGCCCGTATCCTCGATCCGTTTACGGATCGCAGGATCCTGAACCGTCTTGAGGACTGCGCCGTGGACCTTTTCAACCACCTCGGCGGGCAGACCCTTGGGGCCATAGATGCCGTAGTACGCCATCCGGTTCACCGGCTCCAGACCAATTTCTTTAAAAGTCGGTACGTTGGGCAACACCGGAAGTCGGTTGGGCGCTGCGACGACGATCGGAATCAAGCGGCCATCCTTGATAAAGGGCAAGGCCGAGGGCAGGTTGTCGAAAATGACTGGGACCTGACCGGCTACCGTGTCATTGAGCGCGGGCCCGGCACCTCGGTAGGGAATGTGCAATACGAAGGTTCCCGAAAGGCTCTTGAAGAGCTCCATCTGCAAGTGTCCGATGCCCCCAGTGCCCGAGCTAGCATAGCTGTATCGCCCCGGCGCCTTTTTGAGCGCTGCGACGAATTCTGCGTAATTGCGCGCAGGAAAGCTCGGATGCACCGCGATGACATTGGGCGTAGCCGCAATGTTGATAATCGGGGTGAAATCCGTCAGGACGTTGTACGGAATCTTTGGATTGATCGCTGGATTGGCCGCCGTGGTCGAGACCGTCGCCACCCCCAGCGAATAGCCATCTGGCGTCGTTTTGGCGGTCTCATTCGCGCCCACCACGCCGCCGCCGCCAGCCTTGTTCTCGACAATCATCGGTTGCCCCAGATGCGGCGAGATACCCTGCGAAACCACCCGGGCAATGATGTCAGTGGTCCCACCCGGTGCAAAAGGTACGACCAGTTTCACCGGCCGGCTCGGATAGGATTGCGCCCCGGCAATGCCCGAAAAACACGCAAGGAGGCTCAGGGCCAATCCCGTCACAAATCGGGCGGGGGCTGACGGCAAGCCGGACGAGGTCAGGCCAAACGTTGGGTTTGATTTTGCAATCATGGGTCGTGCGCTCCAGATCCCCGCGACTCCGGGGCGTTTTCAAGATCAGCGTTAAATTGACTCGTCACTGTACAACCAAGCTCTCGTCCAGCGATTCAAGGCGCCCCGCCAACCCTATTCGGGTTTTCCTTGACTCGACCATTCATGGACCATCGCGGTTTGGTGGTGTGCGAAGATACAACAACGTCTTCAATGTCATTGTTTTGCCATCTCACCGACAGCGACCCGATTGGTTTCTCGATATTTCATCCTGGAGTAGCCCGTGATTTTTCGCCACTTAGCGCTGTCCTGCACGCTAGCCGTTTCTGCGCTGACCGCCTCGCTCGCTTCAAACGCCTCGGCCTCGGACTATCCCAATAAAGACCGGCCGATCATTTTCGTCGTGCCCTTCGCAGCGGGTGGGCCGACCGACCGCGTGGCCCGAGATCTGGCCGAAGCGATGCGCAAAACCCTCGGCGCGCCGATTGCTGTCGAAAACGCTGCGGGCGGTCCAGGCGGATTGATCGGGGCCAACAAGGTCGCTCGGGCCAACCCGGACGGCCACACCTTGCTTGTCCATCACATCGCGATGAGCATTTTCCCGTCGCTGGTCAAGAACCTGCCCTTCAAAGTCGAGAGCGACTTTGAATACCTCGGGATGATCAACGAAGTACCGATGACTCTCGTTGGCAAACCGGAATTGCCGGCGAACAACTACAAAGAGTTGGTCGCCTGGGCCAATGCCAACAAGGGCAAGATCAATCTGGCCAACGCTGGACTTGCATCAGCTTCACATTTGTGCGGCATGTTGTGGCAGCAGGCGATTCAGGTCGACATGACGACCGTGCCCTACAAAGGCACAGCACCCGCCATGACCGACCTTATTGGCAATCAGGTCGATCTGATGTGTGACCAAACCACGAGCACCTCCGCGCAGATCGAGGGCAAACGGATCAAAGTCTTCGGCGTGACCACCAGCAAGCGCCTCGAAACCCCGGTCCTCAAGGGCGTACCCACGCTCGAAGAGTCTGGCCAGAAGGGCTTTCAGGTCGCAATCTGGCACGGCCTCTATGGTCCCAAAGGCTTGCCAGCCGACGTTCAGGCGAAGATTAATGCGGCGCTGGTCGCGGCCCTCAAGGACCCAGACTTTCTGAAAAAACAAGAAGGCCTGGGCGCCATTGTGGTGAACGACCGGCGCGTGGAGCAAGGCGAGCACAAGAAATACGTCGCCAGCGAAATCGCCAAATGGAGTCCCGTGATCAAATCAGCCGGCGTTTACGCCGACTGATCAGACGATCAACCGGCGGCCTTTGAACCGAACTTAAATCCCGGCAGCCGCGCGCAATGCGGCGGCTTTGTCGGTGCGCTCCCAGGTGAATTCGGGCTCCTCACGGCCGAAGTGACCATAGGCGGCCGTCTTGGCATAGATCGGGCGCAGCAGATCGAGCATGCGCACGATCCCCTTCGGGCGCAGGTCAAAATGCTCCTGTACCAGCTTGGAAAGTTGGTCGTCTGGGATCCGACCCGTGCCGAAGGTCGTCACCATCACGGAGGTCGGGCGGGCAACCCCGATCGCGTAGCTGACTTGAACCTGGCACCGGGCGGCAAGACCGGCAGCCACCACATTCTTGGCGACATAACGACCCGCATAAGCGGCTGAACGGTCCACTTTGCTCGGATCCTTGCCCGAGAAGGCGCCACCGCCGTGTGGCGACGAACCGCCGTAGGTGTCAACAATAATTTTGCGCCCGGTCAGCCCGCAATCGCCATGCGGACCGCCGATCACAAACCGCCCAGTCGGATTAACCAGATAACGGATCTCGCCCTTGACCAAGTCGCGCGGCAAGACGGGCTTGATCACTTCCTCGATCACCGCTTCGCGCAGGGTCTCGAGCGCGATATCGGGCGCGTGCTGGGTCGACAGGACGATGGTGTCGATCGCAACCGGCCGCCCATCCACGTAGCGCAAAGTGACCTGGCTCTTGGCATCGGGACGCAACCAGGGCAGACGGCCATCGCGGCGCAGATCGGCCTGACGCTCCACCAGCCGGTGGGCGAGGTGGATCGGCGCGGGCATCAGTTCGGGGGTTTCATCACAGGCGTAGCCGAACATCAGGCCCTGATCACCAGCACCCTGATCGAGATCGTCGTCATGCGCCTTGTCGACCCCACGTGCGATGTCGGGACTCTGCTTGTCGTATGCAACCAACACCGCACAACCGCGATAGTCGATTCCGTACTCCGTATTGTCGTACCCAATGCGGCGGATCGTGTCCCGCGCCACATCGATGTAGTCAATTTGAGCGTGCGTCGTGATTTCACCCGCCAAGACAACCAAGCCGGTATTGCACAAGGTCTCGGCGGCTACGCGGGCAAACGGATCCTGGGCCAGAATCGCATCCAGAACCGCATCGGAGATCTGGTCGGCGACCTTGTCAGGGTGCCCCTCGGAGACGGATTCCGAGGTAAAAAGATAGTCATTGCTCATGGGTTTCGCTTCCTAAATGGGGAGATAAGGCCTGGCAGTCGGCCGGCCCTCCCCAGGAGCGGTCAACGCTTTAGCGGAATTTTTAGGCCGCCCCGCAAGTTGTCTATTAAGTCGGCGGCGAGTCCAATATAGCATCTCGTGCATTGCACCCTTCCAACTCTCCGTTGCGCGCCTTCGTTCAAACCGCTGCTTGGCTTCTGTCGCGTCTGCCACTGCGCGCACTCCACGCGTTGGGCGCTGGCGCGGGGCTGCTGGTATACGCCGTATCACCGGGTTACCGGGCAAAACTGGACCAGACCCTCAAGGTCGCTGGGCTGAGTAGTGGTCCGATGCGCCGACGGGCGGCGGCCGAGGCAGGCCGCTTCGCCCTCGAACTCCCCTGGGTCTGGTTGCGCCCCCTCGATGAAGTCCTGGCGCGAATTGGACCGATTGACTGGTCCCCCCTCAACCAAGTGGCCGCCCAAGGCAAAGGGGTCTTGTTATTGACGCCCCATCTCGGCTGCTTTGAAGTCGCCGCCCGTTGCCGCGCCAAACTGGCCCCGATCACGGTGCTCTACAAGCCGCCCCGCCAACCTGCCCTGCGGGCACTTGTCGAAGGGGCCCGGGCGATTCCGGGCTTAAGCGCGGCCCCGGCGAATTTGGGCGGCGTGAGAACGCTCCTGCGTGCTTTGCGCCGTGGCGAAATCGTCGGCTTGCTGCCAGATCAAGTCCCGGACGCCGGCGAAGGCGAATGGGTCCCGTTTTTTGGCCAGCCCGCTTACACCATGACCTTGCCGGGACGACTCGCGCAGACCAGTGGGGCCGGGGTCTGTCTGCTGGTGGCTGAGCGCCTGAGTGAGGGGCGTGGATGGCGGGTTCACGTCGACGCATTTCCCGAATCACCCACTCCGGCCGCGCTCAATGCCGCCATGGAGCGACTTGTGCGTCGCTTCCCCGAACAATACCTCTGGGGTTACAACCGGTATAAGCAACCCGCGGGTGTCCCCGGACCCACCGGTCTTTTCACCCCTGTTACCCCGGTTACGCCTGTTACGCCTGTTACGCCTGTTACCCCCGATTCAACCACTACCCCACCAACCCTTCCCCCATGATCGGGCGCTTTTTTTCTCGCCTCGCACTCCGACTGTTGAGCGCCATCGCAACCCTCCCCTACCCGGTCGTGCGGCGAATCGGGCTCGGTTTGGGAACCGTCCTGTGGTGGGCTGCCCGGCCACGGCGGCGGGTGACCCTGATCAACCTGCGGCTTTGCTTGCCGGAGCGGACCGAAGCGCAACGCCGCGCCATCGCCCGCGAGCACTTTGCGTGCTTTGGAAGAACGTTTGTCGAACGCTTCATTTTTTGGTCCGGCAGCGCGGATCGAATTCGGAGTCTGGTCCGTTTCGAGGGCCTTGAACACTGGCAATCGCAAGCGGGGCGCCCCGTGATCTTGCTAGCCCCCCACTTCCTGGGCCTGGACGCCGGGGGCCTGCGGATCCAACTCGAGACCCAATTTGTCTCGATGTACGCCAAACAAAAAAACCAAGTTCTGGACGATGCCATGCGGGCGGGTCGCAGCCGCTTCAATGCCCCGCTCCTCTTGTCGCGCCAAGAAGGCTTGCGCCCTGCGTTGCGTGCCCTGCGGGCGGGAATCCCTTTCTATTTACTACCGGATATGGACCTGGGCCCACGCGACGCTGTGTTTGTGCCATTTTTTGGAATCCCCGCCGCGACCGTCACCACCGTCGCGCGGCTGGCCCGACTCACCGGTGCGATTGTGGTCCCCGTCGTCACGAGTCTGCATGACGAGGGCTATGTCACCCGATTTGATCCGCCCTGGGCGGATTTTCCGGGCGAGGATGACACCCAGGCTGCGGCCCGCATGAACGGCTACATTGAGGCCCAGGTTCGGCAGATTCCCGCGCAGTACCTTTGGTCTCACAAACGCTTCAAGACCCAGCCCCCGGAAGCGACCCCGGTTTATGTCGATTTGTGAGGATAATGAGGGATGGCTTTGCGGTTTTCAAAAATGCACGGTGCTGGCAATGACTTTGTCGTCATTGACGCGTTGCGCCAAGCGTTTGAACCGACGCCCGCCCTCTGCCGATGGCTCGCTGACCGCCGCTTCGGGATTGGTTGCGACCAGATCCTGATCGTTCAGGCCCCGACCCGACCCGATGCCGATTTTCGCTATCGGATCTTTAATGCCGATGGTGGGGAGGTCGAGCAGTGTGGCAATGGTGCCCGTTGCTTCGCCCGATTTGTTCATGATCAGGGCCTGACGGATTCCACCACCCTGCGCGTCGAGACCCTGAGTGGCCTGATCACGCCAAGCCTCGAAGCCGATGGCAGGGTCCGGGTTGATATGGGCTCGCCCCGGCTGCAGCCCAACGAAATCCCATTCAACGCGACTGGACTCAGCGCTCGATCCGAGGGCGAGGCCCTGCTTTGGGACCTGCCTTTGAGTGAGGGGCGTTTGCGCGAAATAGTCGTGGTGTCGATGGGAAATCCACATGCGGTGCAATTCATCACCGATGTCGACCAGGCACCGGTCACGGTCGAAGGCGCCGAGATCGAGCGCCATTCGCGGTTTCCGCAACGTGTCAACGCCGGATTCCTGCAAGTCCTTGATGGGCATCACGCCAAACTTCGGGTCTGGGAGCGCGGTGCGGGCGAGACCCTCGCCTGCGGCACTGGTGCCTGCGCTGCCGCCGTCGCCGGAATTCAAACCGGTCGGCTCCAAAGCCCCGTTGAAATCCGCACACGGGGCGGCGCGCTGCAAATAGACTGGGCCGGAACCGCGATCGGGCAGATCGCACCGGTTTATCTGACTGGGCCAGCCCAGACCGTTTTTTCGGGGGAAATCATGCTTCCAGCAGTCGATACCCCTTGGATCGACAACCCCTGGATCGACACCCCCATCAACGGTCACCCTTCAACTTAGCGCCCTACCCACTGCCGCTGCGGAACCCCCCATGCCACCCGAGAATCCACCCACTCACCACCTGTCTGCGCCCCATCTGTCTGCGCCCCATGTGAGCAGCACCAGCGCTGCGACGGCGAACCCCAACGGGTCGCCCGATGCGGAAGCAGTCGCCCGTTTTCTGCTGGACCATCCCAGTTTTCTGGAAGACCATCCAGAACTCCTGAGTTCGATGCAACTCAGCCATCAGAGTGGTGGACGGACGGTTTCGCTGATGGAGCGTCAAGTCGACGTGCTGCGTCAGCGCTACAAGGCGCTTGAATTACGCTTGGCCGACATGCTGCGCCACGGCGAAGAGAACGACGCGATCACCAACCGACTCCATCAGTGGACCCGACCACTGCTGCTGGTGCGCGATCCGGCCGACTTACCCGACCGGATTACCCAGGGTTTGCACGAACGGTTTGCAGTCCCCCAGGTGGCCCTGCGGCTGTGGGGCGTTGGCGCGACCGGAGCAAACCTATCAGGTCGCGACTGGGCTGAACCGGTCGACGGATCCATCCAGGCCTGGGCCGATGCAAATCGGACGCCGCACTGCGGACCCCGAACCGACCAGGGCGCTGCCGTCTGGTTCGAAGATCGCGGGGCTTCCACGCGTTCAATGGCGCTAATGTCCCTGCGGGTCGGCGCGAGCGCGCACGCATTTGGCCTGTTGGTGTTGGGCTCGGCCGACGTGAACCGATTCGATCCGGCGATGGGTACGTCATTTCTGGAACGAATTGCAGAAATTGCGAGTGCCGCGCTGTCGCGGCTCGTTCTGGCGCCGCACTAAGCCAGCAGCAACCCACCCCTTACCAACGTTCGCAGCACGATCCAACCCGGTGAAACCCATCGAAGCCTGGCTCGAGCACTTGCGTGTCGAGCGTGCTTACAGTGCCCGCACACTCGCCGCCTATGGCCGGGAAATGACCGTGCTGGCCGACCCCCTGAGCCCCCCGGAGACGCTCGCCAAAATCGGCGAAGCCGCCCTGCGGCGCTCCGTAGCGCAAGCCATCCGAGACGGACTCTCGCCACGCTCGGTCGCCCGTCGACTGTCGGCATGGCGTGGTTTTTTCGATTGGTTCGCGCGCCATGGCGGTCCGCCCGCCAATCCAGCCCGGCCGATCCGTGCACCGCGCGCTGGCCAGCGCTTACCGAAAGCACTTTCGCCCGATGCCACCGCGGGACTGCTTGATCAGTCTCCCGACGACGTCACCCCCGAATTTCTGGCAGTGCGCGACCACGCGATCGCCGAATTGTTCTACTCCTGCGGGTTGCGCCTGACCGAATTGGTGACGCTGGACTGCGTCTGGAGCGAGCGCGACGGCCGCCGCTCCAAAGCCTGGATTGATCTACCAGAGCGCGAGGCCACTGTCCTAGGTAAAGGCAATAAAACCCGCCTTGTTCCCATTGGCGCAACCGCTGCCGAGGCGCTGCATCGCTGGCTCCAGGTCCGCTCTCAATTCGTCCTGGCACACCCTCAGGCAGACGCAGACGCCTTGTTTCTGTCCACCCGTGGGACCCGGTTGGCGCCGCGGTCTGTGCAATCGCGCATCGAAACGCTGGGCCGATTGCGTGGCGCTCCGGTTCGCCTACATCCCCATGTCCTGCGTCATTCCTTTGCCAGCCACCTGTTGCAATCGAGCGCCGACCTGCGCGGCGTCCAGGAGTTGCTGGGGCATGCCAATATCTCGACCACCCAGATTTATACCTCGCTGGACTTCCAGCGCCTTGCCGCGGTCTACGATGCGTCTCACCCGCGCGCACGACGGCGCGACGGTACCGCGTGAATCGCCCCAGTACCCCGGGTCATAAAGCCCCCAGAAAGCCATCGGCTGACGGGGCCGCGCCCGCGCGCAGCCGCCGGGTGGATGCGCCCCGACAAACCAGCCCTAAGGCCAATCCACGAGCCAATCCACGAGCCAACCATCCAACAAGTCCCCGCGTCAGCCTGCCGCCTGGCCTGGCGGAGGCTCAGGTGGTCGTTCGCGACGGCAAAGAACGCTCGCTCGAGCGACGTCATCCGTGGCTCTACGCCGGGGCGATCGAGCATGTCATTGGCGAGCCGGCCAGCGGTGCGACCGTTGCACTCATCGACGCCCGAGGGGGCTTTCTCGCCTGGGCAGCCTGGAGCC
>CAIPGD010000473.1 GCA_903864485.1 uncultured bacterium
GTGTCCTGCACGCTCGCCGGATCAAGACGGATCGTGTTGAGGGCCACCAAGGCGTTCGTCCAGTCGATGGTTTCGGCCACACCGGGCGCTTTGAACAGATCGAGCGTACGCATCCTGTGAACGAACTCGACGACTTGCCGCGACAAGCGTTCAGACGCGCCCGGCGCCTTGCGGCGCACGATATCAAGTTCGCGATCCACCTCTGGGAAATCGACCCAGTGATAGAGACACCGGCGCTTAAGCGCGTCATGAATCTCACGGGTCCGGTTGCTCGTGATCAAAACAAACGGCGGCGCGCTGGCCTTGATCGTTCCAAGTTCAGGTACCGTAATCTGATTCTCCGCGAGCACTTCAAGCAAGAACGCATCAAACGGCTCATCCGCCCGATCGAGCTCGTCGATCAACAGCACAGGAGATCGCGCCTGAGTCAATGCCTGAAGCAGCGGTCGCTCGATCAGCATCTCGCGCGAGTAAAGACTGGCGACGAGGGCGTCGTGATCAATCCCCCGATTGCCGCCATGCCCGGCCTCGGCCAAGCGAATTTCGATCATCTGCCGGGCAACGTTCCATTCGTAGGCGGTCTGCGCGATATCCAGCCCTTCGTAGCACTGGACCCGCAACAACGGGCTGCCCAGCCAGTCGGATAAGGCCTTGGCCAGCTCGGTCTTGCCAACCCCCGGCTCGCCTTCCAGAAAAAGCGGGCGCTGTAACTTGAGGCTCAGGAACAGCGCGGTCGCAAGGCGCCGGTCACACAGGTAATTACGCTGGGCCAGACCCGCGATGACCTCATCGACGGTCGCTGGCAGGGCGACTTCGGTCCTATTCATAAATCAGACTCAAAAACAGGCTCAAAAAATAAAAACGGCGGCCCGGCACGTGTGCCAGAGCCGCCGGTCACTGAGGCGAGAAGCTTAGTGTCCGAGCGACGCAGCGACGGCGCGTCCGGCCATCACGCTAATCATCGCAGCCCGATATTCAGCAGTGCCGTGCAGGTCACTGTTGATTCCGTCCGTGGGCAAATGCACTGCCTTGGCGGCCTCGGGCGTGTAGCTTGCATTCAGCGCAGCCTCAATCTGAGTCGCCCTGAACACACTGCCTTTGGCACCCGTGACCGCAACATGAACGCCGTCGGCAGTCTGCGCCAAAAAAACACCGACCAGCGCAAAGCGCGAAGCGGGTTGCTTGAACTTGACGTAGGCCGCCCGCTTTGGAACGGGGAAGCTGACCGCGGTGATCAGTTCGCCCGCATGCAATGCCGTCTCGTAGATTCCGGTAAAGAAATCGGCCCCGGGGATCTTGCGCTGATTGGTGTGCACCGTAGCCCCCAGCGCCACGATGGCGGAGGGGTAGCAAGCGGCCGGGTCGGCGTTAGCAATCGAGCCGCCCAGCGTGCCCTGGTTACGGACCATCTGATCGCCGATACCACCCGCCAAATCGGCCAGGGCAGGGATTGCCTTGCGCACGACGTCAGAGGCTGCAACCTCCGAATGCTTGGTCATGGCCCCGATCACCACCGCGCCGTGGTCGAGATGAATGCCGTGCAAGCCTTCGATGGCGCCCAGATCGATGAGGGTCTCGGCCGAGGACATGCGCAGTTTCATCGCCTGAATCAGGCTCTGGCCACCGGCCAGGTAGCGGGCATCGCCGTGAAAGGCGGCGGTGGCATCGGCCTGCGCGGCCGGGCGTTTGTAGTCAAACGTATACATGGTTCATTTCTCCTTTGGATCAGCCATGTCCGTGGGCGGCACGCCAGACGCGCTCACGCGTGGCTGGCATCGCGACATCACGGACGCCGAGGGCATCGGTCAGTGCATTGATGAAGGCTGGGGGCGATCCGATCGCGCCCGCCTCGCCACAACCCTTCACGCCCAGCGGGTTGTGCGTACAGGGAGTGACGGTGTGATCGACTACGAAATTCGGCAGATCGTCAGCGCGCGGCATGGTGTAGTCCATGAACGAACCGGTCAGCAACTGGCCAGATTCGGGGTCATAGGTACACCCTTCAAGCATCGCCTGGCCCAGACCCTGTGCCAGTCCGCCATGGACCTGACCGGACACAATCATCGGGTTGATGATGTTGCCGAAATCGTCGACCGCCGTGAAGCGATCAACCCGCGTCACACCAGTCTCGGGATCGACTTCAACTTCACACACGTAAGTCCCGGAGGGATAGGTGAAGTTGGTTGGATCGTAGAACGCATTTTCGTTGAGGCCGGGCTCGAGCTTGTCCAGCGGATAGTTATGCGGGACATAAGCGGTCAATGCGACGGATCCGAACGGGACTTTCTTGTCCGTCCCGGCCACTACGAACTCACCGTTCTCGAATTCGATATCGGTGTCAGCGGCCTCAAGCAGATGAGCTGCGATTTTCTTACCTTTGGCGATAATCTTATCGACCGCTTTCACGATCGCAGAACCGCCAACCGCTAGCGAACGGCTACCGTAGGTGCCCATTCCGAAGGGGACGCGACCGGTATCGCCGTGGACGATTTCCACGCTCTCGACCGGGATGCCGAGCTTGGCCGCCACGACCTGCGCGAAGGTCGTCTCGTGGCCCTGACCGTGGCTATGCGAACCCGTGAATACGGTGACTGTGCCCGTTGGATGCACACGCACTTCGCCCGCTTCGAACAGACCCGCGCGAGCGCCGAGTGCCCCGGCGATGTTGCTGGGCGCCAGACCACAGGCTTCGATGTAGCAGCTGTAACCCAGGCCACGCAGCTTGCCTTGCGCCTTCGAAGCTGCCTTACGGGCTGCAAAACCGGCTACGTCAGCGAGTTCGATCGCTTTGGACAAATGCGCCTCGTAGTCACCCGTGTCGTAGGTCAAACCGACTGGTGTGGCATACGGGAACTGGGTAATGAAGTTGCGCCGACGAATTTCAGCCGGGTCTAGGCCCATGTCGCGTGCCGCGGTCTCAACCATCCGTTCGACGAGGAAGGTCGCCTCTGGCCGCCCTGCGCCACGATACGCGTCGACCGGCGCCGTGTTGGTAAACACCGACTTCACTTCGCAGTAAATCGCCGGAGTCTTGTACTGACCCGCAAGCAAGGTCGCATACAAAATCGTTGGCACACAGGTCGAAAAGGTCGACAAGTATGCGCCCATATTCGCGACGGTATGGACGCGCAGCGCGAGGAAATGGCCCTGCGCATCCATCGCCAGTTCAGCGGTCGAGAGGTGATCTCGGCCATGTGCATCGGTCAGGAAGGCTTCGCTGCGATCAGCTGTCCATTTGATCGGGCGGCCTACGCGCTTGCTTGCCCAGACCAGCGCGGTCTCTTCGGCATACAGATAAATCTTGGAACCAAAACCGCCACCGACATCGGGTGCAATCACGCGCACCTTCGACTCGGGCAGTCCCAACACGAAAGCGCACATCAGCAGGCGTTCGACGTGCGGGTTCTGGTTCGAGACGTAGAGGGTGTAGCTCTCGTCGTGCTTGGTGTACTGCGCATTGGCCGCACGCGGCTCCATGGCGTTGGGTACCAGCCGGTTGTTGGCAAAGCTCAGCTTGGTAACTTTCGCGGCATGGGTGAATGCCGCATCCACCGCTGCCTTGTCACCGTGACCCCAGTCATAACAGGTGTTGTGGGGTACTTCGTCATGGACCAACGTCGCGTTGCTCTCGGCATGCGCCAGATCAATCACAGCGGGCAGAACTTCGTAATCAATGTCGATCAGCTCGGCCGCATCCTTGGCCAGGCTGGCCGTCTCGGCGACGATCAGCGCGACCTGATCGCCCACATGGCGCACCTTGCCTTGCGCCAGCACCGGGTGCGCGGGCTCTTTCATCGGGCTGCCGTCCTTGTTGTGGATCAGCCAACCGCAGGGCAGACCGCCCACCTTGGCCTCGGCCAGATCGGCACCGGTAAAGATGTGCA
>CAIPGD010000474.1 GCA_903864485.1 uncultured bacterium
ATCGGTGATGTGGGTCATGGGTGGTTCGCTCAATTCGGTACTGGCCTCGACCTCGGCGCGCAACTCCGAGACCTGGGTTTGCATCTCGGAAACCGACTTCTGCATCGAGGACTGGAGTTCTCGCGCAGCGCCCTGCATCTCTTGCTGAACGCGGCGGAGTTCCTCGAGTTCGACCTGGCGAGTGATGTCGTTTTTAACATCCGCCACGTAACGCTGCAGCTTGCCGATCCATTCACCCGCCTGGCGCGCCACACGCGGCAATCGCTCAGGCCCGAGCACGACGAGGGCGACCACCGCGATCACCATCATCTCGGAAAAACCAATGTCAAACATGTCGTTGGCGCTCCTCGCGCCCGATCAAAGGATCAGAGACTCAGGAGCGACGCTCCCGGGCATCCACATCGATCGTCCGCGCGGCATCGTGGGCCGACGATTGAGCATGGGTCGTTGCACCCGCTACGCCGGAGGTTCCCGACGCTGCATTCGAGCCTGAAGCACCCACCTGCTCCGCCGGCTTGTCGGCTGTGGCCTCTTTCATGCCTTCTTTGAAACCCTTCACCGCACCGCCCAGATCGCCACCGAGGTTGCGCAGCTTTTTCGTACCAAATACCAGCAAAATGATCGCGAGAACGATCAACCAGTGCCAAATACTAAAAGATCCCATGTGCGTATCCTCGCTCAGTGCCGGTTCATGCCCGAGCCGAGCGGCTCCGTTCCGCCAAGCAGGTGAAAGTGGAGATGATACACCTCCTGCCGGCCGACTCTGCCGTTGTTGGCGACCAGGCGGAAGCCATCGGGCGAACCCTGTTCATGGGCGATTTTCCCGGCAATCGTCATCATTTTGCCCAAGACCGCTGAGTGCGTTTCGTCCGCATCGTAGAGATTCTCGACGTGCCGCTTGGGAATCATCAAGAGGTGCATCGACGCCTGCGGATGGATATCGTGGAAAACCAGAACGTCATCGTCTTCAAAGACTTTACGCGCCGGAATTTCACCGGCCACGATCTTGCAAAAAATACAGGGGGTCTGACTCATTCTCTTGTTCCTTCGTCGACTTCACGTTGCAGGCGCTTGCGCAGGGCCTTTTCCTCGATGCCGGACAGTCCCTCACGGCGCGCGAGTTCAGCCAGCACGTCGTTGGGGTGCAGGTCATGGTGCGCAAGCATCACCAGGCAATGAAACCAGAGGTCGGCACATTCAGCAACGATTCGATCAGGCACGCCGTCTTTTGCAGCCAGCACAACCTCGGTCGCCTCCTCACCGATTTTCTTGAGAATCGCATCATCGCCTCGGCTGATCAGCCTCGCGACGTAAGACTGATTGGGGTCGGCTGATCGCCTGGACTCAATCGTTGCCGCCAGCCGGGCCAAAATTTCTTCGGTCATGACGTTTTTTTTCCTGCTTGGTAAATCGTTTCGGGATCGACGAGCGGCGCCTCCGTTTCTTGCCAGACGCCGCTCTCAAGGCGTCGATAGAAACACCGTCGGCGCCCGGTATGGCAGGCCACGCCCCCCGTTTGCTCGACCTCCAGCAGGATCACATCGGCATCACAGTCGATCCTCAAACCAAGCACTGTTTGCGTGTGCCCACTCTCTTCACCTTTGCGCCAAAGCCGCTGACGCGAACGCGACCAGTACACAGCCCGCCCCGTCGCGACGGTCTCCGCCAGAGACTCACGATTCATCCAGGCCACCATCAGGACTTCGCCATCCTGAACGTTCTGGGCAATCGCCGGAATAAGCCCCTGCGCGTCGAACCGAACGGTGTCGAGCCAGGTCACGCCGTTGGGGCCGATCTGGGACGCCTGAACCGGGGACGCCTCAGTCACAGTCGCACCGGGATGCCGCGCGCGGCCATGAGTTGCTTGGCCTCGCCTACCGTATGGTCACCAAAATGAAAGATACTGGCCGCCAGAACGGCATCGGCAGCACCCAGGGTCACGCCCTCAACCAGATGCTCCAGCGTCCCAACACCCCCCGACGCAATGACCGGAACCGGAACCGCCTCGGCAACCGCGCGGGTAAGCGCGAGATCAAATCCGGACCGTGTGCCGTCACGATCCATGCTGGTGAGTAAAATCTCGCCAGCGCCACGCTGAGCTGCTTCGATGGCCCACTGCACGGCGTCGCGCCCGGTGCCTCGGCGTCCGCCATGCGTATAGACCTGCCAGCGCCCGGGAGCGTCCTCGCGGGCGTCGATGGCCACGACCATACATTGCGAACCATAGCGGTTTGCAGTGGCATTGATGAGGTCGGGGTCCTGCAACGCGGCGGTGTTGATGGAGATCTTGTCAGCGCCTGCGTTGAGCAAACGCCGCACATCTTCGACCCGACGCACTCCGCCACCGACCGTGAGCGGGATAAAGACTTCGCTGGCAACCGCTTCGATCACGGACAGAATCAAATCGCGGTCATCGCTCGACGCCGTAATGTCGAGAAAGGTCAGTTCGTCCGCGCCCTGCGCGTTGTAACGGCGGGCAATTTCGACGGGATCGCCCGCGTCGCGCAGTTCGACAAAATTCACCCCCTTGACGACCCGCCCAGCGGTGACATCAAGACAGGGAATGATGCGGCGCGCGAGCATCGGGTTAAGCCGAAGAGGTTGCTGCCACCGTACCCAACGCGCCGGCTTAGCGCCCGGCGTCGGGTCCGGTCAGTTGATCTGCGCGGGCCTGAGCTTCGGCCAGCGACAAAGCGCCCTCGTATAGCGCCCGCCCGAGAATGGCCCCCGAGACGCCCTCGGATTCGACGGCACAAAGTGCTTCAACATCCGCAAGGTTGGTCACCCCGCCGGAAGCAATCACTGGAATTCGAACCGACTGGGCAAGCCGCACAGTTGCTTCGACGTTGACACCTTGCATCATCCCGTCGCGCCCAATGTCGGTATAGATAATCGCTTCGACCCCGATGTCTTCGAATTTGTGGGCGAGATCGATCACGTCATGGCCGGTCAGTTTGCTCCAACCATCGGTGGCCACTTTGCCATCGCGCGCATCGAGCCCAACGATAATCTGGCCGGGAAATGCACCACAGGCATCGTGCAAAAAACCGGGGTTCTTGACCGCCGCCGTTCCGATGATGATCCACTCGAGACCATCATCCAGATAACGCTCAATCGTGTCGAGGTCGCGAACGCCGCCGCCGAGCTGAATCGGGATACGGTCGCCGACTGCCGCAATGATCTCGCGAATGGCACCCTCATTCTTGGGGCGCCCCGCCACCGCGCCATTCAGATCCACTAGATGCAGACGACGCGCGCCCTGTTCGACCCAGTGGGAGGCCATCGCGCCAGGATCTTCGGAAAAAACAGTCGCGTCTTGCAGGTCGCCCTGACGCAGACGGACGCAACGCCCATCTTTCAGATCGATTGCCGGTATCAGCAGCATGGCTCAGAACAGGTTGGTTTCAGGGGGACCAGCTGGCGAAGTTCGCATATAAACGCAAGCCCGCAGCGGCGCTTTTTTCAGGGTGAAACTGAGTAGCGAAGATGTTATCCCGCGCCACTGCACTGGTAAAGCTGACGCCATGTTCGGACCGACCGACCTCTAGCCCCGGATCGGTCGGACAGGCGTAATAACTGTGCACGAAATAAAACCGCTCTTCGTCTGGGATACCCTGCCAGAGGGCGTGCGGCCGGACCTGAGTTACGGTGTTCCAGCCCATGTGGGGGACTTTGAGTGAGCGCCCTTCATGGTCGCGCTGCCCGGCCGGAAAGCGGATGACGCGCCCCGGGAAGAGACCCAAACACGAAGTCCCACCATCGCCGACTTTGCCCTCGTGGCCCCCTTCGTCGTCTCTGCCCCCTCTGCCCCCTCGGCCCCCTTCACCCTCTTCGCTACAGTCGAACAACATTTGTTCACCGACGCAAACCCCAAACAAGGGCCGCGACCGAGCGAACTCCAGCAGGGCATCGAGCAAACCGGCCTGGCGCAGATGCGCCATGCAATCCGGCATCGCGCCCTGTCCTGGAAACACCGCACGGTCTGCGCTGGCTATCGCTGCGGCATCCTGCGCAATCACAACGCGATGGCGGGGCGCTACATGCTCAAGCGCCTTGAAGACCGAGCGCAGATTTCCCATTCCATAATCGATTACGGCAATCGTGCCCATCGGATAACGCGCTCTGTGTTCTTGGGCCGTCGGGGTTACAGACTGCCCTTGGTCGATGGCACGCTGTCGACCGCCCGCGGGTCCAACTCAACGGCCATCCTTAGGGCGCGCCCGAACGCTTTGAAGATGGTTTCGCACTGATGATGGCAATTGACGCCGCGCAGGTTATCGACATGCAGCGTGACGCCTGCGTGGTTGACAAAGCCGCGGAAGAACTCAATTAGCAGATCCACATCAAAGCTACCCACGTTGGCGCGCGTAAAAGTGACATGCCAATCAAGCCCTGGCCGCCCGGACAGGTCGACCACCACCCGCGACAGCGCTTCGTCCAGCGGCACATAAGCATGGCCATAACGGCGCACGCCCCGCTTATCGCCAACCGCTTGGGCAAAAGCCTGCCCCAAGGTGATGCCGACATCTTCAACGGTGTGATGCGCATCAATCTCGAGATCACCCTGGGCCACGATATCGAGATCAATCAAGCCGTGGCGCACAATCTGATCGAGCATGTGATCCAAAAAAGGCACGCCCGTCGCAAGTGACTTTTGACCAGTACCGTCCAGATTAACGGCCACACGGATGCGGGTTTCGGCGGTGTTGCGGGTGACTTCAGCGGTTCGCATGTTGATGGCTCTCGCGCAGCGCATGGAGAAAAACGGCATTTTCTTCGGCCGTGCCGACGGTGACGCGCAAACAACCCGTCAGCAAGGGGTGAGCGCGCGAGACATCCTTGATCAGTACGCCGCGCGCGCGCAATGCCTCCATCGTACGCGCCGGCGTGTGGTCTGGCAGCGCGACCCGGAAGAGTAGAAAGTTGGCCTCCGAAGGAAAAACCTGCTCGACCCCTGCGATCTCGCTGAGACTGCTGGCCAGCACTGTCCGGTCCGAACGGATGCGGGCGGCCTGTGCGTCGAGCACCTCACCGGCCTGCTCAAGCACCCAGTGTGCTGCGGCTTCGGTCAACACATTGATGTTGTAAGGAGGACGAACCTTATCGAGTTCCGCCAGCACCTCAGGACGCCCCGCCACGTACCCGAGGCGCACGCCTGCGAGGCCGAGCTTTGAGAGCGTCTGCATGACCAGCAGGTTGGGAAAGTCCACCAGGCGCGACATCCATGAGTGCGTTGTGAACGGCCGATAGGCCTCATCAAGCACCACAAAGCCAGCCCCCGCCTCTTGGGCGACACGCAAAACGGTCTCGATCGCCTGCGCATCAAACGCATTACCCGTGGGATTGTTCGGATAAGCCAGCCAGATCAATGCAGGACATTCACGCCGAATGGTGTGGCAAAGGACGTCCAGGTTGAGGGCGAAATCGTCCTGCAAGGGGACACCGACAAATCGACATCCGGCGAGTCGTGCTGAAACGTCGTACATCACGAAACCCGGCACTGGCGCAACGATGACCGCTCCAGGACGGGCGACGGCACTCGACAGCATGGCGATGATCTCGTCCGACCCATTCCCCAAAAGCAACTCAAAATCGGCCGGCACGCCAGCACGTCGGGCGAGTTGGGCTTTGAGCGCGGCCTGACCCGGCAAGGGGTAACGGTTAAGCGCCACCTGCGCAAGGCACTCGGCGAACTGCTCACGCAACGCTTGCGGCAAGCTTGCCGGCAGCGGGTAAGGATTCTCCATCGCGTCAAGTTTGACCAGACCCGCCGAAGGGGCAACCACGTAGCTGGGTTGCGAGCGAATCTCCGCCCGAAAAACATGCAGCGGGACACGCAGATGAGCATGCAGCGGAGTAGCGGATTCGGAGCGGGCGGTGGCGCAATTCTCAGTCGCCTGCGACTCCAGTCGCAAGGTCGCGCTGCGGGCATGGGCGGCCAGGCCTTCGCCCTCTGCGAGCGTCGCGGCGATCGGCCCAAGCGTTTGTGCGCCGGCCGCCGAGATCGCAATCAAACTGGAACGTTTCTGAAAGTCATAAACGCCCAGGGGCGACGAAAAACGCGCGGTCCGCATCGTCGGCAACACATGATTCGGGCCGGCGCAATAGTCCCCTAATGACTCTGATGACCAAGGTCCCAGGAAAAACGCCCCGGCGTGGCGGATCTGCTCGGACCAAACCCAAGGATCGGCCACGACCAGTTCGAGATGCTCCGCCGCAATCCGATTAGCAATCTGACATGCTTCCTGAAGATCTCGCACAAGCACCAGCACGCCGCGGTCGGCCAATGAACGTTCGATCGTTGCTCGCCGCGGCATGGTGGGCAAAAGACGCTCGATCGCCTGCGCAACCGCCTCGAGATGCGCGGGGTCGGGCGTCAGCAGGATGGACTGGGCGAGTTCGTCATGCTCGGCCTGCGAAAACAGATCCATCGCGATCCAGTCCGCTGGCGCGCTGCCGTCCGAAATGACCAGAATTTCGCTTGGACCGGCAATCATGTCGATGCCAACCGTGCCAAAGACCCGCCGCTTGGCTTCTGCCACATAGGCATTACCCGGCCCGACGATCTTGTCGACCCGAGGCACCGTAGCCGTGCCCCAGGCCAGCGCGCCAACCGCCTGCGCGCCACCGATCGTAAAAACCCGATCCACGCCAGCGATCGCGGCGGCCGCAAGCACCATGGGGTTGCGTACACCGTCCGGGGTCGGGACCACCATGATCAGCTCGGCAACGCCCGCAACCTTGGCCGGTATCGCATTCATGAGGACCGAGGAGGGGTAGGCGGCCTTGCCGCCTGGGACATACAGGCCCACCCGATCAAGCGGGGTGATCTTCTGGCCCAATCGAGTGCCATCGGATTCTTCAATCACCCAGGTCGTGGCCACCTGGTGACGGTGATACCGATAGATCCGATCCGCCGCCGCCTCAAGCGCCTCGCGCTGGGTCCGATCGAGCGTGTCGACGGCCGTGCGCAAGGTGTCGGGGCTCAGCTCGAGTGCGGCGGCATCACCAAGATCAAGCCGATCAAAACGTCGCGTGTATTCGAGCAAAGCCGCATCACCGCGCCCGCGCACGTCTGCCAGAATCGCAGCGACGGTCTGCTCAATGGCGGCATCGGCCGATGGCTCAAACGCAAGCCGTGCGGCCAGTTGAGCATCGAAATCCGCCGACTGGGAGTCAAGTCGCAAGATCAAGGCTTGGTCTCACGATCGCGCCGAGCGACTGCGGCTGCGAGTCGCCGAAGCAAGGGCTCGAGCGCTGCCGCCCGGGTTTTCATCGAGGCCTGGTTAACGATCAGACGCGACGATACCTCGCCGATCTGCTCGACTTCGACCAGTTGGTTAGCACGCAGAGTGCTGCCGGTGGAGACCAGATCGACGATGGCGTCGGCAAGACCTACCAGTGGTGCGAGCTCCATCGAGCCATACAGCTTGACCAGCTCGGCATGAACGCCTTTACGGGCAAAATGTTCACGGGCAATTGCAGTGAACTTGGTCGCGACCCGCAGGCGAGACCCGCGACGGATGGCTTGCTCGTAATCAAAACCCACCCGGGCGGCAACGCTCATTCGACAACGGCCAATCCCGAGGTCGATGGGCTGATAAAGCGCGTGATCACCGGCCTGCGCGAGATGTTCATCGAGCACATCACTGCCCGCCACACCAAAATCAGCCGCGCCATATTGAACATAGGTCGGCACGTCAGTGGCTCGAACGATGATCAGGCGCAATCCTGGGTCACCCGTTGGGATGATGAGTTTGCGCGAACTGTCAGCGTCCGCAGCCACCTCGATCCCCGCAGCCGCCAGCAAGGGGACCGTGTCAGCAAAAATGCGTCCCTTAGAAAGCGCAAGGGTGAGCACCGGACGCTGAAGATCAGGCAAGTCGTTCAATCTGAGCCCCCAGCGCCGTCAGTTTTTGTTCCATGCGCTCGTAGCCGCGATCGAGGTGGTAAACGCGATCAATCGTCGTCTCACCTTGTGCCACGAGCGCTGCAATCACAAGCCCTGCCGAAGCGCGCAAATCGGTCGCCATGACATTCGCACCAGACAGCGAGGCAACACCGCGCACGACCGCGGTCGAACCATCAATCGCGATATCGGCGCCCAGACGCTTGAGCTCCTGCACGTGCATGAACCGGTTTTCGAAAATGGTTTCGACGATCAATCCAGCGCCGTCGGCGATGGTATTCAGGGCCATGAACTGCGCTTGCATATCGGTG
>CAIPGD010000475.1 GCA_903864485.1 uncultured bacterium
ATCGACTGGATCCATAGTTCAGGCCGCGATGTTCTGATCGATCGGGCTCGGGCGAAACCGGTAAATGGCGGTCGATGCCCGTTTGCCGGGCAGGATCGAAACGCGCCGGCCACGCTCGTCCAGAAATGCGGCGTCCACAATCGTCATCCCGAGCCCACGGAGAAAGTTTTCAAAATCCAGAATGGTCGCCAAATGTAGATTGGGGGTGTTGTACCACTCAAAGGGCAGGGCCCGCGACATCGGCATCCGGCCCAGGGCGAGCGACAAAAGGTGCCTCCAATGGCCAAAATTCGGGAACGAAATGATCGCCTCCTGGCCGATTCGGCCCATCTCGCGAACCACGCGCTCGGTGTGCTGAGTCGCCATGATCGCCATCGACAGCACCACGAACTGAAACTGGTTGGCGCCAAACATATCGAGGCCCTGCTCGATGTTTTGCTGAATGACGTCAACCCCTCGCGAGGTGCAAGCCAGCACCTGCGCATCGTCAATCTCCACCCCGTAGCCGCTGCAATGACGCTCACGCGCCAACCAGTCGAGCAAGGCACCGTCACCGCACCCCAAATCCAGCACCCTGGAATCACGACCGATCCAGGCCGCAACCTGCTCCAGGTCGGGTCGCAACAAGCCGCCCGTTAGCCTGGTCATGCGCGATCGCCTTGTGCAGAGCCGGGCGCGATCCCGGGTGCGATGCCCGGTGCGATCTGCGCCGCCACCCGCTCAAAGTACGCCCGCACGAGCGCGTGATAGCGCGCATCGTCCAACAAAAAAGCATCATGCCCATGAGGCGCATCAATCTCGCCGTAGGTCACGCGGCGACGATTGGCCAACAAGGCCTGCACGATCTCGCGCGATCGAGCCGATGTGAATCGCCAATCTGAGGTAAACGAAATCACCAGGAAATCCGCCGTCGCTGCCGCCATCGCCGCGCTGAGATCGCCACCAAATGAAGCCGCTGGATCAAAGTAATCGAGCACGCGGGTGATCAAGAGGTAGGTATTGGCATCAAAGTACTGACTGAACTTATCGCTCTGATAACGCAGATATCGCTCAATCTGAAATTCAATATCGAATGTATAATCATACTGATCGCGCTGATTAATCAACTCGCGACCAAATTTCTGCGCCATCGCATCACCGGCCTGATACGTGATGTGCCCAATCATGCGTGCAACCATCAATCCACGTTTGGGTGTCACGCCGTAATCGTAAAAACGGCCATCATGAAAATCGGGATCGGTCAGGATGGCACGGCGAGCCACTTCATTGAAGGCGATGTTTTGTGCCGATAGTTGCGGTGTCGAGGCGATGACGACGCAATTGGCCACCCGCGCGGCATATAGCGTACTCCAAGCAAGCGCCTGCATGCCCCCGAGCGAACCCCCCATGACCGCTGCAAAACGTTCGATACCAAGGGCATCCGCAAGACGCGCCTGCGAGTGGACCCAGTCCTCGACCGTGAGTACGGGGAAGTCCGGGCCGTAACGGCGGCCGGTCAAGGGATCGCGAGTCATCGGTCCCGTCGAACCAAAGCAGCTGCCGAGGTTATTAACCCCGATCACGTAAAATCGGTCGGTATCGACGGGCTTGCCGGACCCAACCATGTTGTCCCACCATCCTCGCTGTTCGGGTGCGCCGGCGTACACGCCGGCAACATGGTGTGATGCGTTCAGCGCATGGCAAATCAGGACCGCATTACTGCGTTCAGAGTTCAGTTCGCCATAGGTCTCATAGACCAGTTCGTAGCCACTCAGCATGGCACCACTCGCCAGCGCGAGGGGCCTCTCAAAGGTCATACGGTGCGGGTGTGCGATCAATCGAACGCCCTCAGTCAAACCGCAGCGCCTGGCGCGCGGCTTGGCGCGCGGCGTCGACCGTCAGGTCGAGCAGCGCCTGCTTGACCTGAAGCAGAGCGGTCGAATTCATTGAGAATTCGCGTAATCCCATGCCGACCAGAACAGCCGTTGCGAGTGGATCGCCGGCCATTTCACCGCAAACAGCCACGGGCCGACGCGCCCGCCGCGCCGCCGCGATGGTCCTCGCGATCAAGCGCAACACGGCCGGATGCATCGGATCATAGAGCGCCGCGACGCGGGGATCGGAACGATCGATCGCGAGCGTGTATTGCGTCAAGTCGTTGGTCCCAATCGACAAAAAATCCAGATTGCGGGCAAAGACATCCGCGGCAATCGCGGCCGCCGGCACCTCGATCATGCCACCCACGGGCATGGCCGGATCAAAGCGCTGGCCGCGTTCGCTGAGTGTCTCGCGGGCTTGCATCAATAGCCTGCGGGTCGCAAGGATTTCACTCGGATGGGTCAGCATCGGAATCAATAGCCGGACCGGACCGAGCGCAGAAGCCCGCAAAATAGCCCGGAGCTGGACTTTGAAGAGCTCGGGCTCAGCCAGACAAAAACGGATCGCGCGCCGCCCCAAGGCGGGATTTTCAGCGAAATGCGAGCCGCCCGGATGCACAGACTCGGCCCCGGTTCGGGGCAACGCCTTATCTGCGCCGACATCAATCGTCCGAATCGTGACGGGCCTCCCAGCCATCGTCCGAATCACCTCCGCATAGGCCTCGACCTGCTCGTCCTCATCGGGCAATTGCTTCCGGTTCAAAAAGAGAAACTCGGAGCGCAGGAGGCCAATCCCTCCCGCGCCCTGCGCCAGCGCATCGATCGCCTCCGCAGGCAACTCGATATTGCCCTGCAGCGAGATCGGTACGCCGTCGAAGGTCGCTGCGGGCAGCGGCAGAAGCGATTGGAGACGGACCCGATGACGCCGGTGCTCGGCCCCGCGCCGCTCAACTTGCTCGAGCAATTCAGGATCGGGATTGACCACCAACACGCCGGCATCGCCGTCGACCACCACGAGATCATCGTCGCGAATCAGGCTGGCCACATCGGTCAGCCCGACGACCGTGGGTTTCGCCAGGCCTCGTGCCACGATCGCGGCGTGCGACGCGGTACCCCCCAGTTCGAGAGCAAAGGCGCAGGCGTTGCGCCAAAGCAGCAGATCGGCGGGCGCGGGCTCGGTGGCGATCACCACGAGCGAGTCGATTGCCTCGCCCGCCCGCGGATCATGCGGCCCGTTGTCCAACATCGCGCGCAGCACCCGATTAACGATCTGGCGGACATCGACCACACGCTCGCGCAGGTAAGGATCCTCAAACGCCAAAAACTGTTCGACCAGCTCTTCCGCCTGAGCGGCATACGCCCATTCTGCGTTGCAGGCTTGATGACGAATTCGGGTCCGCGCGCCTTCAACCAGCGTCGCGTCTACCAGCATCTGACCGTGAACGTCCAGCATCGCGGCAGCTTCGACCGGAGCATCCACCGGCAGGTCCTGTGCGATCGCCTGCAATTCGGCTTGAACACGACCGATTGCGACGTCGAGTCGGTTGAGCTCGGTCGCCACTTCCCCAGGCGCGATCCGACGCTGGGGCGCATCGCGCAATGCCGTCGACAACACCCGGGCGCGGCCCACTGCGACGCCTCCGCCCAAGGTCTTGCCGTGCAGAACGAACATCGCCATCGTCAATCCCTGCACTCACTCATAGGTGCACTTCGTCATTCATGCGCTTCGTTAAAACCGGACGCGAACAGCGCGACCAGCGCGGCCATCGCCTCAGACTCATCAGGTCCGTCCGTTTCGATGCCAATCACGGTGCCCTTGGGCGCCGCCAGCATCATGACGCCCATGATGCTCTTTCCATTGACCCGTCGACTATTGCGGGTTAACCAGACTTCGGCGCGAAAACGCGATGCCAACTGACTGACTTGAGCTGAAGGCCGCGCATGCAGACCGAGCGGATTGACGACCTGGACTTCTCGATGCTGCATCGGACTTACTCGGCAAGCGGTGGGGGCAACACCTGGACGACCGCCTCGCGGCCCCCCACCAGGAGTCGGCCGACCAGATCACCCAATGGCTGCGGCCGACGTCGGTCAGTCAGGCCCTTCACCAGCATCGGCAGGTTGACGCCCGCCAAAACCGCGACCCGGTTAGCCTCGGCCAGACGCGACGCGACGCGCGATGGGGTCGCGCCCCAGACATCGGTGAGGACCAAGACGCCGCTCCCGTCGTTGATCCGTTTTAGCAATTCACGAGCTGAATTGACAGCGACCTCGGGGTCCTCATCGGGAATGACATCGAGCGCGGCCAATTGCGCCGGCAGACGCCCGAAAATATGGCGGGTGCAATGCAGCAAGGCGGTGCCCAGCGGTTCGTGACTCACAACCAGAATGCCAATCATGGCAGGCCCGCTGATGCTCCTGCCGATGCTCCCGCGACTGTTGCTGCGGATGTTGCTGCGGATATTCCCGCAGCCACTCCCACCATGTCGTCGACCGCCCGCTCGAGTGCAACGATAAATGCCTGGGCCACATCGAAACCGGTTTGTTGTGTGATTTCACGAAAGCAGGTTGGACTCGTCACGTTGACCTCGGTCAGACAGTCTCCAATCACATCCAGACCGACCAGCAAGAGGCCGCGAGCTGCGAGGATCGGCGCCAGCGCAGTGCCAATGTGACGGTCTCGCGTACTGAGCGGACGAGCAACCCCGGTACCACCCGCGGCCAGATTGCCGCGTGACTCACCCGCCGCCGGAATTCGAGCCAGACAATATGGCACCACTTCACCACCAATCAGCAGCACGCGCTTATCTCCGTCTGAAATCTGCGGCAGAAAGCGTTGCGCCATCACGGTGCGAGTCCCAAAGCGATGCATGGTCTCGAGAATCACTGACAGGTTTGGGTCATCGGCACGGGCCCGAAAAATCGACGCCCCACCCATGCCATCGAGCAATTTGAGAACCGCTTCCCCGTGCTCCACCACGAAGGCGCGCAGCCGCGCGGGATCGCGTGAAACCAGGGTGGGCGCCGTGAATTGCGCAAACTCAAGAATCGCGAGCTTTTCGTTGTGATCACGTAGCGCACGCGGATCGTTAAAAACACGGGCGCCCTCGGCCTGGGCGCGCTCTAAGAGCTGCGTCGCGTACAGGTACTCCAGATCATACGGCGGGTCCTTGCGCATGACGATGGCATCAAAACCCGCCAGCGCTAAAAGTTCGACCTCACCCCGAACAAACCAACGGTCCGCCGGGGCGCCCCCGCTCCAGCCGTCATAGCTTGCGGCATCATCAGCCGCGGCCACGGTCGAGGCGTCCCGCTGAAGTTCAATCCGTGCAACCTGCGCCGCTAGGCGACACAACCGGCCGTCGCGCCCGGTCAGCGCGGCCGCGCTCGATA